>NZ_JAUMZR010000024.1:11616-30474 GCF_030528045.1 Streptococcus sp. | reverse complement strand
CTTCGTCTCCTCTCGTGCTTAGTTATAGGTCACCCACTACAGTTGACATAGAGCCGCTTTATTCTGTTTCTTCTTCAGGTTCTAGTTCTGTGATTTGAACTTTTACCTTGGTAACACGTCCATTTTTCACCTTATCATTGGTCAGGACAATTTGTTTGTTTTGACTGACCAGTTCATAACTGATTTTTTCAGTAGTTGGAATCGTACCAACACCCGTCAAATAATAACCGGCGATGGTATCCACATCATCGCTTTCTAGTTCGACACCAAAGTAGTCATTGAAGTCGTTAAGATTCATGGTTCCCTGTGCAATATAGCTGTCCTCACCGATTTGATGGACTTCGATTTCTGCCCTATCTGTCTCATCATCGATCTCACCGACGATTTCTTCTAAGAGGTCTTCCAGAGTTACCAAACCAGCCATACCACCGTATTCGTCTAGTAAGATGGCCATTTGATTTTGGGTATTTCTAAGCTCTTTAAGGAGGTCGTCCACAAAGATGGTCTCAGGCACAAATAGTGGTGTTTGGAGGATGCGTTTCCAGACAATATTTTCAAAGCCATCTGCATAGGCAGCGTTTAGCAAACGCTTGGTATGAATCAAACCAATCACATTGTCCTTATCCCCATCGTAAACAGGGATACGTGAGAAATTTTGCTTTAGAATACTTTGGATAATCGTTTGACTGTCATCCTGAATATCTACCATAAAGGCATCTGTACGAGGCACCATTAGCTCACGAGCCATCAGTTCATCTAGAGAAAAGATTCCCTGTAGCATTTCAATCTCATCTGCATCCAGTGTTTCTTCACTATTGGTGAGCATGTACTCTATTTCATCACGTGTCATCTTTTCATCAGCATCATCAAAGGTCATTGGCGTCACACGGCTCAATAGATTAGTTGAAGCCGACAGAAGCCAAACAAAGGGGCTGACAATTTTCCCCAAGCCAATAATGACTGGTGCGGTTCGGATGGCCAAGTTATCTTTCAGATTTAGAGCGATTCTCTTGGGATAGAGTTCCCCAAAAACAATAGAAATATAGGTCAAAAACGCTAAAGATAGAAAACTTGCAATAGCGTAAGCTGTTTCACTATTTCCTATCCAAGATGCAATTTCGCGTCCTAGCGTTTCTGCTAAACTAGCCCCTGACAAGATGGTAATTAACGTAATACCAACTTGAATTGTTGATAAAAAGTGGTTAGGATTTTCAAGTACCTTTAACAAACGAACGTAACGTTTGTCTCCCTCTTCTGCCTTTTGCTCCACTCGGGAACGGTTTAGTGACACCATCGCCATTTCAGTGGCTGAGAAAAAAGCATTTAACAAGGTCAAGATAAATAACAATACAAACTGTAGCAACAAATTCTGACTGCTCGGGTCTTCCATAGTCCTTCTCCTAAAATAGTATCTTGTGTTCCATTATATCATAAAATTGATCAGGATTCACATTATTTTTCATTTAAAGAACAACTCCCCTGCCTCTAGAAGACAACGGAGCTGTTTTTATAGTATCTATTGTTTCTAGTCCGTCACTGTTACTTGACCCGTTTGGTAATCAAGCCGGATTCCCTTTTGAACATTGGGGATTAGGACATTGAATTCCAATTCGCCATCTGAAGACTTGGCTTCGATTTGTGAAGCGGATGGAACTAGGTCCTCATTTGTCGCATAGTGGAGTGTCACCCGATAACGGACCCTCTTGTTTTGGTCCAAGGCTTTTCTGACCAAACTCTCATAGTAGTTCTGACCCGTCGAATCCTCAGCCTGCGCTTGGTTTGCCCAAGCTGTCTGGACTGCAATGTTCTTGGGATTGCTGGTAGAGGCATCAAAATCATCCAGACCTCCTATCAAGGCATAGCCCAGCAGGTGCCCTCTATCTACAGCATGCGTGTAAGCTCCCTTTAGATTCTTAACCTGATGCCATCCTGGTGGCGTCCAAGAGGTTGAGCCGTTGCCTGTTTCTTCACGATTCTTATACTGCCGAGTCGCTTTGGATAAGATGGCATTGGCAACAGTTGGAACTGTTTCTTTTCCCACTGTCTTTGTTTTATTATCCGCATAGGGTTTGCTAGAAACCTTGGCATCTAGATTGGTTTTATTGCCATTGACAATGAAGGCCCCTGCTCCATTCCACTCGAGATTACCCTTGATTTGGTTTTTGATTGACTCAGTTAAGACACTTTCAGCAAGCTCCTGACTGGGAGCTTCTGAAGCTTGTTTTTTCTGACTAACCTTGGTTCTAGGGGTGTTTGGCATTGTCTGCATCTGCTTGATGTAGTAGCTTCCAGCAGCCAAGAGTAAGAATAGAAGTAACCCTATCAGAGCTTGTCTTGTTTTTTTGTCCATTTTTCTCCTTATTTCTTTAGAAAAAGACTGGTCTCCCAGTCTAATTTCCTGTAAATTTGCTCATCAATTCCTGCCACTTTGCTGGAGACAAGATTGCCCATGGATCCTGTCCCTTTCCTAGGATGCCATAGCCAACCATCAAGCCGATTCCTAAAGCCAGAAAGCCTAGCAATAGTGCGATAAAAATCAATAGTAAGCGACGGAGTACATAGCGTAAGTTTTTATTCTTCTTCATCATTTGCCTCGATTCGCTGAATCTTCGCTCCTAGCTGAGCCAATTTCTCATGGAAACGGTAGTAACCTCTATCAAGGTGGACTAATTTACCGACAACTGTTTCTCCCTGCGCCACCAGACCTGTCAAAATCAAAGCAACACTAGCGCGAAGGTCCGTTGATAAAACTTCTGCCCCCTGTAAAGCCTGTCCCCCAACAATACGAGCCGTGTCACGGATAATCTCTGAATGCAAGCCCATACGGCGCATTTCTTCCAAGTGTTGGAAGCGATTCTCAAACACCGTTTCCACCATGGTGGATTCCCCTTTTGCGACTGTCATCAGAGCTGTAAATTGTGCCTGCATATCTGTTGGAAATCCTGGGTGTGGTAAAGTTTTTACATGAACAGCCTTGAGATTTTCAAGTTGAGAACGAACACGGATTCCTTCTGACTCCTCTGTCACTTCAACGCCCATTTCAAGTAGTTTTGAAATCAAGGGGCGATTGTGTTCCCAGACTGCATCACGAACGAGGACATCTCCACCAGTCATAGCTGCCGCCACCATAAAGGTTCCTGCTTCGATACGATCCTGTACCACATTATGAGTTGTTCCATGGAGTTCCTCAACACCAGTCACTGTGATGGTTTCGGTACCAGCTCCCTTGACCTTAGCTCCCATCTCATTAAGGAGAATAGCGAGGTCAACAATTTCCGGCTCACGCGCAGCATTTTCTATCACTGTCACACCGTCAGCTAGAGTTGCCGCCATCATGAGGTTTTGTGTTGCGCCGACACTAGAGAAGTCCATGTAGATATGAGCGCCATGCAGGCGTTCTGCCTTGGCTTCGATGTAACCAGCTGTCTGGGTTATCTTTGCCCCCATAGCTTCCAAACCTTTGAGGTGGAGGTCGATTGGACGACTCCCGATAGTGCACCCTCCTGGCATAGAAACTTTGGCATGGCCTACACGAGCAAGGATCGGTCCCAAGACAACGATGGATGCACGCATCTTGCTGACATACTTGTATGGAGCTTCCTCCGTTATATCACCAGTCGCATCAACCTCAACAACATGAGCTTCCTCATCAAAGTCCACCTTGGCATTCAGACCTCGAACCACTTGATTCATAGTGAAAACATCTGACAAGATTGGGACGTTCTGCAAGACTGTCTTCCCCTTGCTTGCTAGAATAGTCGCTGCCAACAAGGGCAAGACTGCATTCTTTGCTCCCTCGATCGTCACACTCCCGACCAGACGATTATCTCCGTCTTGAACCACAATTTTTTCCATAGTTGTTTCCTTTACTTTTGATTTTATAATAGTCCTCTAAGTGCTTCTTGCCACAGTTGGTACAAACCGATAAAGAATGAACTCAAGATGTAGCCCATCACAATACTAAAGAAGCCTACCAACAAACGAACTTTTTTTGTGTTAGTAGCGGTCACTTTTAAAACCTTTTCCCATCTCACAAGATCCTTCAAAAGGTAAAAACTCAAATAAATAAAGAGTATATGACTACTTAGAGTGAATAATAATTGAATCATTTGACTATTATACCATCTTATCCGCTTGCGCGCTAGTTTTCAATTTTTCTACGAATTAGGGATTGTTTTTAAGGTAATCAATTGCATCCTGCAATGTCTTAACGGGAACGATTTTCATCTCTGTTTTGATCGTTTTAGCAGCTTCTAAGGCTGTTTCATAGTTGCTTTTCGCATTGGGATCTGCTTTTTTTGCTTCCTCGGTGACTGAATTGTCAGGAGCAAAAAAGATGTTGGCTCCCTGACGAGAGGCTGCAAGCACTTTTTTGTCAATTCCACCGATGTCGCCAACATTTCCATCGCGATCAATAGTTCCCGTTCCCGCAACGATGCGGCCATTACGAAGTTCTGGATCTGCTATCTGGGTGTAAATAGCGAGACTAAACATGAGACCGGCGCTTGGCCCACCAATACCAGCTGTTGAAAAGCGAATTGGAACGTCACTGGTCACTTCCGTACGGTCAATCAAACCAATCCCAATACCGTTTTTCCCGTTTTCGAGAGTGATAATTTTACCTTCTGCAGACTTGACTTTTCCGTCTTCTTCATAGGTTACCTTGACCGTATCCCCTAATTGTTGAGAATTAACATAATCGACCAAGTCTTTTGAACTGTCAAACATTTTGTCATTAACAGCCGTCACGGTATCTGCAATGTTCAGAATGCCCTTAAAAGTTGAATTGTCCGTCACGGTCAAGACATAGACTCCCAGATACTTGAGTTCAATATCTTTTCCAGCCGTCTTCAATCCTTGATACTTGGCCATGTTTTGAGAAGTTTGCATGTAGAACTGATTGATCCGCATAAATTCGGCATCCGTAGAGCCACCTGTAGTCTCCTTGGCACTTCTAATATCCGTGAAAGGTGTTAACCAAGCATAGACAAGATGCGACAGGGTTGCATGTCGAATCCCAACTGTCACAAACTGGTAAGCTCCTGCTTCTGTGTCTTCTGTTTCATTGACTTTCAAAACGCGACGAATATCTTCCGCTCCACCTGGAACTTCTATGTAGTATGGTAAAGGTACTACAAAGGCTAAAAAAGTCAATACTAGTGCTAGGATGACATATAAGGGCCATCTAGTTTTTTTCTTCATGTTCTAATTCCTCCACAACACTGTTTGGGACATATTGCTGAATCTCCTGACCAAACTTCAGAAGTTCTCTCACGGCCGAAGAGCTAATATAAAGATGCTCTGGGCGGCTATATAGGTAAATGGTTTCGATTTCTGGAGCCAGTTGATGATTGTAGTAATCAAAACTAGACTCGTATTGCAAGTCGGTGGCATTTCGCAAGCCACGGACAAGGGTCTTAGCACCCAGTCTTCTTGCAACATCAACGACTAGTTGGTCATGAGAAGCCAGCACCTCTACATTATCTAAATGCGCCACCGCTTTTTCGACTGCTCGTTTGCGGTTTTCAACAGGGAGAAAGCCTTGTTTGTGGGGATTGTAGAACACCCCGACATAGAGCTTATCAAAGAGTTTGCTGGCTCGTTCAATGATATCCAGATGTCCATTTGTCATCGGATCAAATGAACCTGTAAATAATCCAATTTTATCTGACATAGACTGTCACCTTACTAATCCCATATATTTTTTCCTTCCAGATGCCGAGGCAGGCAATTTCTTCTGGAAGTTCTACAGACTTATCGGTTTCGCAGACAACCATGACCTCTTCGGAGAAAAGGTTTCTTTCTGCCATTTTCTCGATATCTACAACGATTTGTTCCTTGGCATAGGGAGGGTCTAAAAAGACCAGGTCAAAGGGACCTGTCACCTGCTCCAAGGCCCGTTCAGCCTCCATCTTTAAGAGCTGAAATTTGGAAACTTCCTTGGTCATTTGGATATTTGCAGCGACGATAGCTTGTGCCCTTCTATCCCATTCCACCAAGACAGCATGGGACATCCCTCTTGACACAGCTTCAATAGATAAACCACCACTGCCAGCATAGAGATCCAAGACACGACCGCCCTCAAAATAGGGACCTATCATGTTAAAGATAGCTCCACGAACCTTATCTGATGTTGGTCTCGTCGTCTTGCCTTCTAGCGTCTTGAGGGGGCGCCCTCCGTAGATTCCTGATACGATTTTCATACCGTTTATTATACCAAATTATAGGTAAAAAGAGAAAGAAAACCGAACCTTGCGGTTCGATTCTCTACAAAATATTTTCGTACGTATCGCGAACTTCTTGAGGCCAGACACTGGTCTGAACCTCTCCGATGTGTTTCTTACGCAGAAGGAACATGGCCATCCGAGACTGTCCGATACCTCCACCAATTGTCAGTGGGAAAAGGCCGTCAAGCAGAGCTTTATGCCATTCCAGCTCAAGACGATCTTCGTCTCCTGTAAGAGCCACTTGGCGACGAAGGGTATCCTCATCTACCCGAATCCCCATTGATGAAAGTTCAAAGGCACAACCAAGAGATTCGTTCCAAACGAGAATATCGCCATTCAACCCCTTGTAGCCATTTTCAGACTCTGTTGTCCAGTCATCGTAGTCAGGTGCGCGGCCGTCATGAGGTTTGCCGTCAGGCAACTCGCCACCGATACCAATCAAGAAGACTGCACCAAACTCTTTACAGATCGCATTTTCACGCTCTTTCGGTGTTAGATCTGGATAGCGTTCCACCAACTCTTCTGTATGGATAAAGGTGATTTGTTTTGGCAAGATGGATTCGATATCGTAGCGGGCTTCTACGGCTAGCTCTGTTAGACGAATAGCCTTGTAAATCTTCTCAACGGTTTCTTTGAGATAAGCGATATTGCGTTGACCATTTGGGATAACCTTCTCCCAGTCCCACTGGTCCACATAAACTGAGTGGGTCGCATCGAGCGAATCTTCGTCCGGACGAAGGGCCTTCATGTGAACAAAAAGCCCTTCACCTTCACCGAAACCAAAACGAGCCAAGGTGTGGCGTTTCCACTTGGCAAGTGAGTGAACGACTTCATAGGTTTCATCTGGAATCTGCAAAACCTTGACAGATACTGGATTTTCAACACCGGACAGGTTGTCCTGCATCCCATCCCCGACCTTACTCAAGATAGGACCTTGAACTTCAACAACTTCTAACTTATCTTTCAAATACTGGGTAAAAGTGTTCTTCACAAAGGAAATTTCTTCTTGTTGATGAATAAAACTTTTCTTCATAAACGGCTCCTCAAAAATTAGTTAAAAGCATTATACACCTATTTCCAAGAAAAGAAAAGAGTAAATAAGAAAAAGTCAGTGCTCTTTTGAACACTGACTCTGTTATTCATTAATCGTTTCGACCAAAGATTCGTAAGATGCTAAGGAAGAGGTTGATAAAGTCTAGATAGATACTGAGAGCCATTGAAATGACCCAACCTGTCGCTACTTGCCCTCGTGACTGCTCATAAACATAGCGAATCTTTTGGTTGTCCCAAGCAATCAAACCTGAGAAGACCAAGACCATGGCAATACTAATCATGTAGTCAAAGAAACTATTGGCTAAAAATAGATTCACAACCATGGCAATGATAAGACCAACGAGCGCCGCCATCAAAGCTCGGCCCATTCCACTCAAATCTTTCTTGGTGAAAGTTCCGATTGCCGCCATGACAAAGAAGAGAAGGGCGCTGGATACAAAGGCTGATAAGACGGTCCCAGGTGTATAGAAGGCTACGACAAAGCTAAGGGTAAAACCATTTAAAACAGAATAAACTAAAAATACTGGAAGAGCTACTGGGCTATTTTTTGCAGCCATGCCACTTGCAACAAAGACTAGAGCAAGTTCTGCAAAAGTTGCAATCATCAACCAGAGACGGCCATGCATTAAAAAGTAGACCAATTGGGACTGAAAGACTGTCAACATCAAAGCTGACACGAGAGCTGATAGACCAATCCCAAGTCCCACAAAGGCATAAACCTTAGCGTAAAATTGATTGAGACCTGAACGTTCTTGAATAATCGTTTGATTCATTCTGATTCTCCTTTTTCTATAAATATGTCTTGATTATAACAAAGATTTTATAAATTAGCTGAAATAAAACATCAATATTCCTGCTGCAACTGCCACGTTGAGACTCTCTGCTCGACCTTTCATGCCAATATGAACCAGCTGATCAGCACTCTCAGCCATGACAGAACTAATCCCCTGTCCTTCATTTCCCATGACTAAAACAAAGTTCTCTAGTGAAGAAAGCTCACGATAATCCTTTGACTCTCTTGATAAGGTCGTTGCCAGAATGGGCAAATTGCTCTTCTTTGCCTCCTCTACAAAGGTAGCAAGAGGCATACGATAGATGGGCAAGTGAAAATGACTTCCTTGCATGGAACGCAGGGTCTTAAGACTGTAGATATCTGCTGACTTGTCTGAAACAATGACTCCTGTAAAACCTGCCGCATCCGCCGTCCGAATCATGGTACCCACATTACCTGGATCTTGGACATCTTCTAAAAATAGAAACTTGCCCTGATGGAGATCGGGCATACCCACTTCTTCTTTTTGAATCACTGCAACAATCCCTTGAGGAGTTTGCATATCTGCTAAATCCAGCAAAATCTCCTCTGAAACCCAGACTGTTTGTGGAAAAGCCGCTAGCTGATCTCGGTAACTTTCTAGGGCAAAAATCTTCTCAATCGTCACTCCTGCTTGAACAGCTTCTTCAAACAAGTGCCAGCCCTCAATCAAATAAGTAGACTTTCGATATTTTTTTTGATGTAATTTCTTGGCATTTTTTACCACAGAATTGGCTTTTGAGGTTATAATAGTCATAGAAATATTATAACACAATCAAAGGGGTTTGGTATGCAAAAGGTTAGAATGATTGCCCAAGGCAGGGTGCAGGGTGTTGGTTTTCGCTGGGGTGTTTATACTTTAGCTCTTGAAATCGGTGGCATCACTGGTCGTGTCTGGAATAATGACGATGGCACAGTGGAAATTCTTGCTCAGGCAGACTCCTCTGCAACTATGGCAAAATTTATCCAAGAAATCCGAAAAGGTCCGACACCTTTTTCAAAAGTTACCTATCTAGATGTACAAATGAGCAACTTTTCATCCTATTCGGACTTCAAAGTCGCAAATTAGGTCTCTAGAACTATTGTATATTTTACAAAAAAACAGTAGAATAGAAAGGTATAATTTTTAAAGAAGGAATGAAAACATTGAAATCTATTAAACGTTTTGCCCTCTCTGCTATGGGAGTGGCTATGCTACTCGTCTTGTCAGGCTGTGTCCAAGTAGACAAAGCAACAGGACAACCCACAGGATTAATTTGGAATACTATCGGAGCACCTATGGCTGAAGCCATCAAATACTTCGCTACTGATAAAGGTCTAGGCTTTGGTGTGGCTATCATTATCGTAACCATTATCGTGCGCTTGATTATCTTGCCACTTGGTATCTACCAATCATGGAAGGCAACACTTCACTCTGAAAAGATGAATGCCCTCAAACACGTCCTCGAACCACATCAAACACGTCTCAAAGAGGCAACAACTCAAGAAGAAAAACTAGAAGCGCAACAAGCTCTCTTTGCAGCTCAGAAAGAACACGGCATCAGCATGTTCGGTGGAGTAGGATGTTTCCCTATCCTCATTCAAATGCCTTTCTTCTCTGCTATCTACTTTGCAGCCCAATACACTGATGGAGTAGCTAGCTCTACCTTCTTGGGTATCGATCTTGGTTCACCAAGTCTGCTCCTTGTCGCTTTCGCTGGTATCCTCTACTATCTCCAATCACTCCTCTCACTTCATGGGGTAGAAGACGAGATGCAAAGAGATCAACTAAAAAGAATGATTTACGTGAGTCCACTCATGATTGTCGTCTTCTCCCTCTTCGCACCAGCCAGTGTGACGCTTTACTGGGTTGTCGGTGGTTTCATGATGATTCTTCAACAGTTCATCGTTAACTATGTTGTCCGTCCAAAACTCCGCAAAAAAGTTCGTGAAGAATTTGCCAAAAATCCCCCAAAAGCAAGTTCATTTTCAACTGGAGGAGGACGCAAAGATGTCACTCCAAACCAAGCAACTGCGATCATGACCAATAAGAAACATAAAAAACGCAATGCTGGAAAACAACATTCTAGAAAATAAGAAAAAAGCTTAGCTGAAAGGCTAGGCTTTTTATGCATCACAAAAGCCCGATGTCTCCATCAGGCTTCTTTTTATCCATGAACACGTTTCATGTAGTCTTGGTAACTTTCTGTATCCATCAATTTCTTGGCATTCTTGACACGGTCTGCTGTTGGAGGTTTGACCCCTTCAAGCGAATAAGGAATTCCTAGTTCACGCCACTTGAATTCTCCCATCGTATGATAAGGTAGGATTTCAAACTTGTCAACGTTTTTGAGGGTTTTGACGAATTTTCCGAGTTCGATCAAGTCATCATCTCTGTCTGTCAATCCCGGAACCAGCACATGGCGAATCCAAACAGGCTTCCCGATATCTGATAGGTACTGGGCACAGGCCAAGATATTTTTATTGGTTTGGCTTGTGACAATCTTATGCTGTTCTTCGTTGATTTCCTTGATATCCAGAAGAACCAAGTCTGTCACCGCCATGAGTTTATTAAACTTTTCGAGATAACGTGGTTTATTACGGAACGGAAGGGCACAGGTATCCAAGGTACAGTGGATTCCTTTTTCCTTGGCCTTGGTAAAGAGAGCAATTAGGAAATCAATCTGTAAGAGAGCTTCTCCTCCACTAACAGTGATTCCTCCCTTGTCTCCCCAGAAACCACGGTAGCGAAGGGCTTCTGTCAAGACATCGTCTACTGTCCGTTCGCGTGATTTATTGGTCTCCATAGCCCATGTATCAGGGTTATGACAGTACTGGCAACGCATGTGACAGCCCTGCAAAAAGACAATAAACCGAATCCCAGGGCCATCTACCGCCCCAAAACTCTCTGTCGAATGCACCATTCCTGTCACTTGTCCATAGTCAATTGTTTCTTCAGACATATCGTCACCTTCCTTGAAACCGTTTTATAGTTTTATTATATCACGAGTAAGGTGAAAAACAAGGTTTTTTTGTCTATTTTTTAGAAAGCAATCTGTTTTTCACTTTCATTTTCAATTTCTTTTAATGATCCGATTCAAAATCAAAACCATACAAGGTTGCGAAATAGTCCTCAGGGCGCTCTGCACGGCGGATTTGGCGGGCTTTGCTTTCTTCGGTATAGAGGATTTCTGCCGAGCGTAGTTTGGCATTGTACTGGTAACCCATGGAGAATCCATGTGCACCTGTATCATGAATCACCAGCAAATCACCGATTTCTGTATAAGGTAGTTCGCGGTTCACTGCAAATTTATCATTGTTTTCACAGAGTGAACCAACCACATCTACCACCTCAACTGGTCCATCTGGATGGGTCAGATTGCTGATATGGTGGTAGGCTCCATACATGGCTGGGCGCATGAGGTTGACTGCTGAGGCGTCCACGCCCAGATAGGTACGATAGGTTTTTTTCTTATGAGTGACTCTTGTGACGAGAGATCCATGAGGTGCCAACATAAAACGGCCTAATTCTGTGAAAATCTTAACCTGACCAAGACCTGCTGGCGTAAGGACTTCCTCATAAACCTTACGAACTCCCTCACCAATCACAGCGATATCATTTGGCTCCTGGTCTGGGCGATAGTTGACACCAATACCGCCGGAAAGATTGATAAAGTCTAGTGAAATGCCCAACTTTTCCTTGATTTCAACAGCCAATTCAAAAAGCTGACGCGCCAACTCTGGGTAGTAGAGATGGGTCACGGTATTGGATGCTAGGAAAGAGTGAATCCCAAATGTCTTGGCTCCTTTTTCCTTCAAGATGGCAAAGGCTTCAAAAAGCTGGTCCTTGGTCATCCCAAACTTGGCTTCTCCAGGATTGTCCATGATGTCTGTCCCTAGCTCAAAAACTCCTCCAGGATTGTAACGACAAGAGATGGTTTCTGGAATGCCTGCCGCTCGCTCCAGATGTTCAATGTCTTCAAAGGCATCCAAGTTAATGGTTGCGCCCAATTCACGCGCATAAGCGTACTCTTGGTCTGGCGTATTGTTTGAAGAGAACATAATCTCAGAACCGGGAAAATCCAGTTTATGGCTCATCAAGAGCTCTACATAACTAGAACAGTCCACACCACAACCTTCCTCTTGGAGGATTTTCAAGATGGCTGGAGTTGGAGTGGCCTTGACGGCAAAATATTCCTTAAAACCCTTATTCCAAGAAAAGGCCTGGTTGACTGCTCTTGCTTTTTCACGAATCCCCTTCTCATCATACAAGTGAAAGGGTGTTGGGAATTCGGAAACAATCGTTTCTAAATCTTCACGGCTGATAAATGGTGTTTTCATAAGCATCCTTCTATTCTGTTTGCAAAGAAAGGCTGGGACAATCGTTCCAACCTTTAGTTCTATCTCTTATTTGTCTTCGTCAAAGATATTTCCAATCTCAACATCGATGGATTGGTTCTTAACATCAATATTGGTTACTTTCAAGAGTGACTTGTAATCAAACTGCTTTTCACGTTCTTCTTGGGCATTGTCTGCAAAGACTGCGACACCAGCTAGTTCAGAATCGAACTCACGCAAAAGACTAATCATCCCGTTGACAGTTCCACCGCCTTTCAAGAAATCATCCACGATCAAGACACGACTGCCTGCCTTGAGACTGCGTTTTGAAAGGAACATTTTCTCAATGCGGTCACCGCTGGAACCTGAAACATAGTTGACGCTGACCGTTGAACCTTCGGTAATTTTCAAGTCACGGCGCACAATGACAAATGGAACGTTGAGGACATTGGCAACTGCATTTGCGAGTGGCACACCTTTAGTCGCTACTGTCATAACGGCATCGATTTTTTGGTCCATAAAGCTCTTGGCAATGATACGCCCAATATTTTTTAAAATGGCAGGCGTACTAAGCAAATCAGACAGGTAGATGTAGCCACCTGGCAAGATACGATCGCTTTCTGAAAGTTTGTCACGCAAGTCTGCGATCATTTCTTTGGCTTCATGACTCGAGATTGATGGTGTAAAGATAACGCCGCCACCTGCTCCAGTCACAGTCTGAATATGACCGATTTCGATTTCCTCAAAGGCACGCTTGATAATCACGATGTCCTCTGAAATCGATGATTTAGCAGATTCGTACTTTTCTGCAAAGGTATTGAGACTTGTTAGTTTGTATGGATTATTAATCAAATAGTTGGAAATGACAACCATCCGATCACTTCTTCTTAATTTCATTTTTATTTACCATTCCATTTAATTTTGATATTTTATCCATTATACCACATTCACATAAAAAAACGAACATTATTGCGTAAAAAATGCTCGTTTTTCTTAAATTATTAATCTAAATCTGGTTTATAGAAGGAACGATTGTCCATAGCGAAGATTTTATTGGTCATCTCTCCTTTGTCCACCAAAGCTAGAGCCGTTGACATCATCATCATGCTGGCATCTAGATTATCAATCATATGGATAATCTCTGCCTCCATAATGCGTGGACGGACTGGACTTCCATACTCTAGCAAGCCATGATGACTGAGGATGACATGGCGCAGTAACACCACTTCTTCTCTAGTATCATCGATGCCTAGTTCCATGACTGTCTTAGTAATTTCACTATCGATGAGAGCAATATGTCCAAGGAGATTGCCTCGTACTGTGTACTCCGTCTGGTCTGGTCCCGTCAACTCAATAACCTTGGCCAAGTCATGCAACATAATTCCCGCATAGAGGAGGCTCTTGTTGAGCTGAGGATAAATCTCACTGATGGCATCTGCCAAGCGCACCATGGTCGCCGTATGATAGGCCAAACCCGTCTCAAAGGCATGGTGGTTGGTCTTGGCAGCTGGATAGGAGTAGAATTCCTTATCGTACTTGGTGTAGAGACTACGAACGATACGCTGCCAGACAGGATTTTCAATCTTGAAAATCATTTGTGACATGTAGTCACGGATTTCCTTGACATCAACTGGTGACTTGACCTTGAAGTCAGCTGGATCATTGGGTTCCCCAGGTTGAGGTAAACGAAGCGTGATTTGATTGACTTGAGGAGTGTTGTTATAAACTTCTCGACGTCCCTGCATGTGGACGACTTTCCCTGCAGTAAAGGCCTCAACGTTATGAGGTTGGGCATCCCATAGTTTTCCTTCAATCTCGCCACTATCGTCTTGGAAGGTAAAGGCTAGGTAATTTTTCCCAGCACGCGTCTGTCTCAGGTCAGCTGACTTGATCAGGTAAAACCCTTCAAACAGCTCATCTTTTTTCATGTGACTAATCTTCATATTCTTCCTCATCTTCTTGGAAATGGAGTAGATCAAGCGCAGGCTCACCTTCTGATAACTCAATGTGACGGAGCGTCCGCTCAATAGCTGTGGTACGACGGTTTAATAATTCATCAATATTGCCAGAGGCATGTTGGAGATGCTTTTGCGCCTTGACCAGAATGCCTCCGAACTTGCCAAACTCGGTCTTGACACTAGCTAGGGTCTTGCTGATATGGTCAGCACTCTTCTGGATATTGAGAGTCTTGAAGCCAACTGATAGGGAATTGAGCAGGGCTGATAGGGTACTTGGACCCGCGACAATAATCTGCTCCTCCCGTCTCAAATCATCAAAGAAGACCGGATTGCGAACAATCTCTGAGTAAAGTCCTTCTGTCGGAACAAACAAGACTCCAAAATTGGTCGTCCGCGGTGGCGCTACGTACTTGCTCTTGATATCCTTGGCAAAGCGCTTGATGCTAGCTAGGAGTGACTTGCGACAACGTTCGATTTCGTCCTTATCGCCTGCTTCATAGGCTTCTTCCAAACGGTAATAATCCGCCAGTGGAAACTTGGAGTCAATCGGCAAATAGACATATTCCTGATCGCCTTGGCCAGGTAACTTGATGGCGTACTCTACTCGCTCACTAGAGTTTTCAACAGTTGCAAATTCTCGTTCGTACTGGGCTGGTGTCATGATGTCTTCAATGATTTGCCCCAGTTGCAATTCTCCCAGAATTCCTCGCGTCTTGGTTCCAGAGAGAACCTTGTTGAGAGCACCAACATCGCGGGCAACTGTCTGCATTTCTCCCAAACCTCGGTTGACCGACTCCAGTTGCTTGGAAACTGTCTCGAAGGAAGCCTGCAAGCGCGTCTGTAAGGTCTTTTCCAACTTTTCCTCGACCGTCTGGCGCATTTGCTCCAAGCGTTGTTCATTTGATTCCTGCAGGGCTTGGAGACGTTGGTCGGTCTTGTCCCTAGTTTGAATGAGATTCTCGTTCATCTCCTGTCTAACTTGCGTCAGCCCTTGGTGCAACTCCATTCGCACCTCTTGCAAACGGTCGCTGACAGCCACTTCCAAGTCCTTTTGGTCTAACTGACTGGCTTGTCTGGTTTGGTCAAAGCGATAATCCAGTTGATCTGAAAGATTGTCTGCTTGATCCTCCAAACTCTTGGCTAGGTACTTGTCTTGCTTATCCTGTCTTTGCCAAATGAGAAAGAGTCCAACTAGGTTGGCAATTAATAATAGTAATAATACAGTCTCCATCCTACCTCCTGTCCTTGCTATGCAACACGACGACATAGCCATCTGGGCAAGTTACCGAAACTTCCCTATCTATATATTCGTTAGAAGTGTATACTTTTTTAAAGAAAAAATTCTCCTCTGTCAATTCGTACTTGGCACCAAGAATAGTCAGCTGGCTATCCCGAACTGGCATAAAGGCTAGATAATCGTAGTCTGAACGGGACTCTAGTTGACTGGTCCCTTCTGGACAATATGCAATCAAGTTTTGCCCATCCTCAATCGCTATCTGACGCATATAGGGTGCCAACTTGGGATTGCTAGGCAGAAAAACATTAGCCAGCATATGGTCAATACGACCACCCAAAGCACCGAAAATAGTTACCTGGGCCTGAGGATTTTTTTCAAAAATCGTTAAAAGTGCTAGTTCCAGATCCGTATCATCTTTTTCTGGCTGAGCTTGAACAAAATGCTGGGCACGTTTTTGAATCAACTGACGTTCGGCTGCGGTTACCGAATCAAAATCTCCAACTGCTAGAGTGAGAGGCAGATCTTCTTCCAAGACCCAGAGCGAACCGCGATCCACACCGACAAAGCAATCAAAATCCGTCCGATAATGACCGCGATCTCCGCCGGCAAAAACAGCAACCCTAGTCCAGTTGTTTTCTGAGAGTTTGCACTCGTTCATTGACATCTCCCTTAAAGACATAGGATCCTGCTACAAAAACGGTTGCTCCAGCTTCTTTGGCCTGAGCAATGGTCTGGTCATCAATACCGCCATCGACTTCAATCTCAAAGCTCAAACCTTTTTCGTGACGAAGGGCAACCAACTCACGAATCTTATCCATAGTTTCAGGCAGAAAAGCTTGCCCACCAAATCCAGGATTCACTGTCATGACCAAGACTTGGTCAACTAGGTGAAGGACATGCTTAATCGCCTCAACAGGTGTACCAGGATTGATGACAACCGAAGGTTTGACACCGAGCGAACGAATTTTTTGGAGGGCGCCATGAATATGAGGTGTTGCTTCTACATGGATACTGATGATATCCGCTCCTGCGCGCGCAAAGTCTTCTAGATGATGCTCAGGATTAGCTACCATCAAGTGGCAGTCAAAGACCATCTTGCTATGAGGACGAAGAGCTTCGACCACACCTGCACCAAAACTGATTTGCGGTACAAAGTGACCATCCATGATATCGATATGGGCATACTCTGCCCCAGTTGCTTCTAGGCGTTTGATTTCACGTTCAAAGTTGGCATAATCTGCTGCCAGAATTGACGGAGCAATCTTGTATTGAGACATAGGTTTCTCCTTATTTTGGAATTTTTTTGCTGACTTTTTTATAGGTTTCTCTGCGATTTTCAATCTCACTGAGAAATTGCAGGTAGTTGTCAAAACGGAAGGTTGCAATGATACCCTTTTCGACAGCTGGCTTGACCGCACAGGACGGTTCATGGGTATGGGTACAAGTACGGAATTTACAGTCTCGACTGACACTGACAATCTCTGGAAAGGCCTGATTGAGGTCTTCAGCCGTTGACACTTCATAATCCAGTGATGAAAAGCCTGGTGTGTCCGCGATTTTACCCCCATTGAGGTTGTAAAAACTAACAGCTCGAGTGGTATGACGACCGCGACCCAGACTGTCTGAGATTTCTCCTGTTTCAAGATTGAGATCTGGTGCGATTTTATTGAGGAGGGTTGATTTTCCAACACCTGTCTGCCCCATAAAGACCGTCACTTTTCCTGTCAACAAAGGCAGGAGTTCCTCTTTACTGGTCACAAAATCGTAACCAATAGCTCCATAGGTCTGCTGGTAAAAATCGAGTTCTCTCTTATCTTCTAGCAAATCCATTTTAGAAATATAAACGATAGGATGGATACCCTTGTGTTCTAAAAGAACCAAGAACCGATCCAGCAAATTGCTGTTAAAATCAGGTTCCTTGACGGACATGATCACCACGGCTTGGTCAATATTGACAATAGGCGGACGGACGAGACTGTTTTTCCGTTCATGAATCTTGAGGATATAACCTTCGGAATTTTCCTCGGCAGAAAAGTCTACCCAGTCTCCGACATAAGGTGTATGGCCTTTTTTACGGAAATTCCCACGCGCGCGTGTCTGGTAAACTTGACCATCACTCTCCACATAATAGAAGCCCGCCAAGGCTTTAATGATTTGTCCCTGCATCTTAGAGTCCTTGTCCTTTAAGCGCATCTGCCAGACTGGCAAACTCTTCCAAACTGAGAGCTTCCCCACGCACAGATGGAGATAAGCCTGCCTGGTCCAAAGCCTTGGTCAGCTTATCCTTGACTTCATCAGTTTTCCCAAAGTAGCCTGTTAAGTTGTTCCATAAGGTCTTGCGACGATGGGTAAAACTAGCCTTGGAAACCTTAAAGAAGAAGTTCTCATCTTTCACTGCTACAGCAGGCTCTGGACGACGCACCATTTTTAAAATGGCTGAGTCCACGTTTGGGGCTGGCACAAAGACCGTACGAGGCACGATGAAGGCATCCTTAGCTGTCATATAATACTGCACAGCAATAGACAAACTACCATAAGCTTTGGTATTAGGCTGTGCGGAGATACGGTCCGCGACTTCTTTCTGCATCATAACCACAAACTCGCTAAAAGGAATGCCACTTTCAATCAAGTACATGAGAATAGGCGTCGTAATGTAGTAAGGCAAGTTGGCTACCACCTTAATGGGCAGGTCAGGATTTTTGAAATTCTGAATATGCTGCGCCAAATCCACTTTGAGAATGTCCTCGTTGACTACGGTAACATTGTCAAAATCACGTAGGGTATCCGCTAGAATTGGCACCAAACGGTGGTCAATCTCAAAGGCCATAACTTCAGCGGCACGCTCAGCCAAAAACTCCGTCAAAGCACCAATTCCTGGCCCAATTTCAATGACATTAACCTGATCGTCAATTTCAGCTGTATCCACGATCTTTTGAAGAATATTGGTATCCGTCAGGAAATTTTGCCCGAAGGACTTTTTAAAGGTAAAACCGTGACGCTCCAGCACTGCCTTAGTCACGCTATAATCTGCAATTCTCATTTATTCTCTTTTCTATTTGTTAGCTAAAAACAATCTATAAACCCAAACAATTACCAACACCAAGAGAAACCAAAATCTCAAAGGAATATGGTACTCGTCATCTTTAGATTCGGCACCAGTCTCATCAAGCACTTGCTCATCTTCTTTGCGTGGTGCTAGCTTATTTTCTTGGCCTTGCACTTGCTCATCTTCTTTACGTGGTGCTTGCTCGTCTT
>NZ_JAUMZR010000024.1:0-11606 GCF_030528045.1 Streptococcus sp. | reverse complement strand
CTGATTATCTTCTTGGTCTTGTTCTTGATTATCTTTTGGGCCTTGCATTTTCTTCAACTCATTTTGGTATGCAACCGAGTCTAGAATATTATCTTCTGGCAATAATTTTGAGGCATAATAATCAGGAAATCCCATAGCAGACCAAATTACGTTCTTTTCTGTTAAAGAAAAATCCAATTCTTGGGGTTGATTTTCCTGAATGGCTCGGATATTTTTTATAAGCTTGCGCGAAGCTGTAGTCAATCCATCCATATCAGCAACTTCTAAAATATCAAACCCTAGCATATCACCTGCTTTGACATTTGCAAGAATATAGCGAACAAAATCATCATATAGTTGCAAGGTCTGAGGAGCGTTCTGTTCTAAAAAGGAGCGATTTTGGGTGGCCTTTTTCTGGAATTTCTCAATAGGAAGTAAGATATTAAATTTTTTCCATAGAATATTAGGCATTCGCACATCTTTTTCATCCCAAAATAATTGCCAAAAATAAGGAATGGTGTAAACTCCCTCCGTTAAAACACGTACATCTTTCCCGTTTTTTAAATAAATATAGCTTCTATTTGCCATATCGTTTCCTTTCACCATTTTTATGAAGGCTTTACCTTCCGTCAAAGTCACTCCAAACAGGGCCAACTGTTTAGATCGCCTCTTGTGACCAAAAAGTCGATGCATATTGTTCTAATTTTCATTCATTATCTTTTAAGAAAATCATTTATTCTCTTTTCTAATAGGAACGGCGATATATCCAAACAAATTCATTTCCTCTAGAAGTCTGATGAATCAGGTCTTTTAAATAGATATTGGGATTCGTCAGTTCTTTTGTTTCTGTATGATAGCTTGTTATTGTCTGCCCACCATGTCGGAGAAGCCACTCTGTATCCAATCTAGGCAAATATCTGTCCTTTTGAAGAAAATCACAAAATTCCTCTACTGTCATGTCCTCAGGAACTTCAAGTTCTACCTTGTGAGGCAGAACATCATCCCCCATACAGATAGACTCTCTATCAACGATTATTTTCATCTCTTGATCAACCTTTAGCTCTTCCTTCTAGTTCCTCACTGAACTGTTGCATTTCTTTAAACGCTTTGTCACTGACATAAACACCCGCTTTATAATACTCAGTCTGGTTAATGGCATAGTCAAAGATTTCAATCATGCCTCCAGCGTTTTCAATCATAGCGCTCCAATTTTCATCGAAAACCATTCGCAAACGTTTCCAATCAGTAAACACTGAAACCGAATTTCGTCCATTTTTTCCTTCTCTAGTTGGAAGATTAAATGTAGCGGATTCTTCTAAAACATGAGCATTACTTTCCTGACTAGGTTCAGGAAATCCTGATGATGCATTTATAGGAAGAAGGAATTTGGCTTTTGGCATTGCCATTGAAAAGAACTTATAATAGAGTTTATAAATTAATTCTTCCTCTTCTGTAGTCGGTCTATCCATCTGTCCCATCAAAAGCATCCATCTCACAATATCAGGGTTCATAACAGGAACTTGTATCTCTGGCAAGCCTGAAAAATCTGGTTTTTGAACTAAAATAGAAGAACTTATACTAACTTCTTTGGTATTAAAGAATGCTCCTAAACCACCATTCAAGTAAAAGGCTGTTCCAAGAAAATTCTCAATTCCTTTTTTATCTTCCGTATTTTCAATCCGTTTTACCACTTTGAATTGGTTTTCAATTGTTTCCTTATACTGATGATACCAACGAGGGGTAAATAGCATAATCATCGGGTCAGTGCATAGATAGCCTTCGTCACCTCTATCATATGTAGTTGAGAAAAGATAAGGTTCCCCAGTATTTTCTGAATAAACTGCATAAATCGAATCTGCTTCTAGCAACTTACCCTTGACAATTTCTGCTAGACGCTCTGACTTACGAGTATTTTCTTGATTGCTCTCTTCACTTTTTGGTTTTTGACGGCAATCCCATAAAAAAGCCTGTAAAATTTCGATACTATCATCAAGACTAAGATTCTGATAGTCCTCATCGCTTACTTTACCTTCTTGAATAGTCACAAAAGCTCGATAGAGAGCATAAGCATAGCTAGATAAACGCCTTTTTTCATCTACACCAGGACTATAGAGCACACTTCCCTTTTTTAACTTAGCTAGAGAGGGAAGCATATCGATCTCTAGATAAACTAACTCCTCATCTCTAAGAGATTCCACATCTTTGTTTTGGCAAGTAAGTTTTTTTACAACTACAGTTTCAAGAGTATCCATACCTTGATCGGGATTGCAAAACTGAAGACGATCACCAACTGTCAAACTCCCTTCCAAAGTCGCAGCAATCAGTAATTCCCTCTTTTCTTTCATTGGGAAGAAACCCAAAACTCCTAGACAAGCATCTCCTTTGGTTTCTTCTGTTGTCTTCTGTGCTTCTGTCTTTTTAAAAAAATTAAAAATTCCCATTGCTTTTCCTCATTAATTTCACCCAAGTGCTGATTTTATCAATTATCTTTTTTTATCAGGCATGGTATTGAGCATAGTTGAAGCATATGCTATTACCTCTATTGTAACACATTCCCTTTGTATTTTTGGGCTATCTGGTTATTGTTATCACTTTTCAGGACTCTCCAAACAGATTTCGATATCTAAATTTCTTTCCACTATTGAAGTAAGCATAAAATTTATTTTTCTAATTCTTTATAGATTGTCTCTTGAAAAGGTCAGTTGTTCAAGTAAGGAATAGAGTTTTGCTTGCTCCTCTTCTTCGTAAGCAGATCTATTTGCTTTTACTTCCCTGCATTTCTCGTCATACAGAAAACCGTCATGGCTATCTTCTGTAGATAAGGCTGTGTAGACTTTGGCCATTTCTTCAGGACTAATCGAAAATCTTGACTTGATTTTATACAAATTTTTCATAAAAGTGCTGAAGTGATCATAGCGGCGCATATCAACTTTGACATTGGTCACACGGATTGCCTGAATTTTGATACCTTTCCAATGTTTCCGCATATAAAGCGATAGCATCAACAAGGCCAGTTTATTCTGATAATAGGTCTTGGCAGGACTATAATGTTTTTGACCAGCTAAATTTTCAAAATCAAGCTTCATGAAGGGATAAAGCATCAGCCCTTGAGAAGAAATATTAATAATTCGGCCATTCTCAGATTTTTCCAACAAACCTTTCAACAAGGTAGAAAGTAAAAAGGGAGCAACCACATTGGTCGCAAATTGCTTTTCTAATCCCTCCCTAGTCAGGATGGGCTTTTTGACTGACAAATCAAAGTCAGCTGCATTGTTCATTAAAACATCTAAAGTCTCTTCCTTTTGGATATACTGTTCTACCGCTTTCTTGATACTTTTCATCTCAGATAAATCAACCAAGATATAATTTACATTCGGATTTCCTGTTTGTTGGCGGATTTTCTCACAGGCTTGCTCAGCCGCTTCTTTCCGTCTACAAAAGAGAGTCACTGACCACCCCTTTTCAGCCAACTGTTTAGCAGACTGGTAGCCAATACCACTATTGCCACCCGTAATAATCACTTTTTCATTTCTGACTCCGTTAGTCAGAATACTTAGCCATCACTTCTTCCACTTCTGCCAAGGTTACGCCAAACAACTCTAAACGCTTGAGGAGTTGCTTGCCGTTGGAATAGCCGATGCGGAGCTGTTCGCCTAGATACTCTCGGCGTCTACGACTGTCTGCTCCCGCTAGAAAACCTAGGCGAATCAAGTCACCACGACTGATGTTAAACTCGTTCTCGCTTTCAAATTGCTCTGTCACCTGAGTCAGCGCTGTTTTTAGATCTTCATAGCTGGCGTGTTCAATTCCCAGAGAACGTCCCTTGGACTTAGATTTGGGAACAGCCTCATCTCGCTTGAGAAAGGCATGCTGCACCGTTGGAATGGCCGTCATAATCATGCGACGAATCCGCTCCCCATTAAAATCTGGATCTGTAAAGACAATGACTCCATGCAGTTCATGCAGGCGACGAATCCGCTCTATATCCTGGTCATTAACGGCAGAACCTCGTGTTTCATAGGTCTCTACATCAAAGTAACGTTTGAGATTGGCCGTATCATCGCGACCTTCAACCACGATGACTTGGGAAATTTTTTCTTTCATCACTTGCTGTCCAATCCAAAGATACGCTCTGCATTTGCGGTCGTTACTGCGGCTAACTCCTCAGTCGTCATCCCACGCAAGTCGGCGATAAAGTCCACCACATAGCGTGTGTAGGCTGTTTTATTTTCACGGCCACGTTTAGGAACAGGAGCTAGGTAAGGGGCATCTGTCTCAACGAGGATTTTATCCAAAGGAAGTTCCCTAGCAGCCTCTTGGATATCTGTCGCTTTCTTAAAGGTCACCACTCCTGAAAAAGAAATGGTCATACCAAGCTCGACAAACTTCTCAGCCCACTCCAAAGAGCCTGAAAATGAATGCATAATCCCACCACGAGGACCAACGCCCTCACTCTTGATAATCTCATAAGTATCTTCTAGCGCATCACGGGTATGGACCACAAAAGGCAAATTCAAATCCTTAGACAACTGAATCTGACGACGAAAAACCTGTTCCTGCACTTCCTTAGGTGCTGTCATCCAATGGTAGTCCAGACCAATCTCACCTAAAGCAACAACCTTGGGATGTTTTAGTTTTTCAAGCAAGTAAGCTTCGACCTCATCTGTGTAAGTGCCTGCTTCCGTCGGATGCCAGCCAATAGTTGCGTAGAGTTGCTCATACTCACCTGCTAACTCTAGGGCTCGTTCAATGGTCGGTTTATCAAAACCAACAATATTCATCTGTGTCACACCCATCTCAGCAGCCAAGGCAATTTCTTCTGCCTCACGTCCTGCAAATTCTTCTACATTTAAATGTATGTGCGTATCAAAAATCATCTTTTCTAACCTCATTTTCTTCCATCTATTATACCAAAAATAGCATCCCCCGGCTTGTAAAAATATTCTAATACCGATCATTCTCCCTTGACTGCATTTTTTCAAAGCAGTATAATAACACTTATTGAAATTTTCATCAAAGGAAAAGAAAATGTTTAGAAAATTAAAATATACCTTTATCGGCCGACCACTCAAGTCCCTCACAGATGGTGAAGGGGGATTACTTGGAAAAATGCAGGCACTTGCAATGTTATCCAGTGATGCCCTGTCTTCTATTGCCTATGGACCTGAACAAGTCATTCTCGTTCTAGTTAGCCTCTCTCCTCTCGCTATTTGGTGGAGCCTCCCTATCGGTATTTTTGTCCTCTTACTCCTCGCTAGTTTGACCATTTCCTATCGTCAAATTATTCACGCCTATCCTCAAGGTGGTGGGGCTTATATGGTCACTCGGGAAAATCTCTCCCCTGAACTAGGCTTGATTACAGGGGGCAGCCTCCTTGTTGACTATATGCTGACAGTAGCCGTATCCGTTGCGTCTGGAGCTGATGCTATTACTGCAGCCATCCCTGCCCTCCATCCCTATAATCTTCATATCTCTATTTTCCTAGTCTGTCTGCTCATGCTCTTGAATTTAAGAGGATTGAAAGAATCTGCCAGCTCTCTGATGATTCCCGTCTACCTCTTTATCTTCAGTACCGTCTTTCTCTTGCTTTATGGGTTCTTTCAACTATTTACAGGTTCCCTAAACTATCAGGCGACTTCAACCATTGGACAAACTGTTCCGAGCCTTTCCATCGTTCTCCTATTGAGAGCCTTTACCAGTGGCTCTGCCTCTCTGACAGGGGTTGAGGCTATTTCAAATGCGGTACCATTTTTCAAAACTCCGAAAGAAAAGAATGCTGCTCAGACCTTGACCATCATGTCCCTCATTTTAGGATTTCTTTTTGCAGGCATTACCTTCCTAAACTACTGGATGGGCATCACTCCTCAAAATGGAGAAACCATCCTCTCGCAAATGGCCAAGGGCATTCTTGGTGATTCATTCTTTGGTCATGCTAGCTACTATCTCTTCCAGTTCTCAACAGCCTTGATTCTAGCTGTAGCTGCAAATACTGGCTTTTCAGCCTTCCCTATGCTGGCATACAATATGGCTAAAAACAAGTACATGCCCCATCTCTTTATGGAAAAAGGGGATCGCCTTGGCTACTCCAACGGTATCTTAACTCTGGCTTTTGGAGCTATGATCCTTCTTCTCATTTTTAATGGGAATACTGAACGCTTGATTCCTCTTTATACTATCGGGGTCTTCGTTCCCTTTGCCCTTTCTCAGACTGGGATGATTCGCCATTGGAAAAAGGAAAAAGGAGCAAACTTCTTAAAACCTGCCTTTGCTAATATCCTTGGGGCCATCATTTGTTATGCTATCGTTCTCATTTTACTCCTCTTCAGACTGGGTGATATCTGGCCATTCTTCCCAATTATCCTAGTTTTAACTTTCCTCTTTTTGTCCATTCACAGCCATTACCAAAAAGTGGCAAAACAACTGCGACTCTACGAAGGAATTGAAAAGCGCACTTATGACGGCAATCTTGTCCTTGTTCTAGTAGGAAATGTCACTCGAGTAAGTGTCGGAGCCATTAACTACGCTCAAAGTATCGGTGACGAAGTGTTAGCCATGCACATTTCTACTAAAGAAACGGCCGAAAAAGACCAAGAAATTCTTCAGGAATTTGCCGATTACTTCCCAAATATCACTCTGAAGAATATCAATACCAGCTACCGCGACATCATCACCCCTAGCGTTAAGTATGTCAAACGAATCGCCCAAGAAGCTAAGCAAAAAAACTACACCGTTACAGTTCTTGTCCCACAGTTTATCCCTAACAAGCCTTGGCAAAATATCCTGCACAATCAAATGAGCCTTAAACTAAAATACGCTCTCAGATGGCACGAAGACGTCGTTGTCGCTAGCTACTCTTATCACTTAAAAGAATAAACAAAAATTCAAAATCAGTAACTTATATCTGGTTTTGAGTTTTTTGTATGTGACCTTTTAAATGAGCCCTCCATGAGTTTCATCTGAAATGACCGATTTCGTGGACAATGCACCCCTTTAAGATAAAAAGAAAAGCCAGTAGACTCGAGTTCCTACTGACTTCTTTGTTGAATTCGTTTGGATTATGCAGCCAAAACTTTGCGTCCTTTACGACGACGAGCTGCCAATACGCGACGACCGTTTTTAGTTGACATACGGTTACGGAATCCGTGTTTGCGCGCACGACGAAGTTTACTTGGTTGATAAGTACGTTTCACGATGAATACCTCCTCATAGATTTTGTATTCGTTTAGCCGGCTATAAAGTGATCAGTTACTAAACATACTTTACTATTCTATCTGATTCTTACCTATTTGTCAATAGCTCTAAGGAAATGTTTCCTGCTTTTCCCTATGAAAGCCTTATCTACGATACTGACTCAAGAAACGTGTCATCTTTTCTTGGATTTCCGCTAATTCGTCCACACGAGGAAGGTAAACGATACGGAAATGGTCTGGTTCCTTCCAGTTAAAACCACGACCATGAACCAAGAGAACCTTCTCTTGCTTCAAGAAATTGAGAACGAACTGTTCATCATCATCAATGCGGTACATATTGCGGTCGATTTTAGGGAAGATATAAAGACCTGCCTTCGGCTTGACCGCAGACAAACCTGGGATATCTTGAATAGCATTGTAAATGAAGTTTCTTTGCTCATAGATCCGTCCACCAGGAAGGAGCAATTCATCCACTGACTGGTGCCCACCTAGTGAAGTTTGTACGACTTGCTGGGCCAAAACGTTAGAGCAAAGACGCATATTGGATAGCATATTGAGCCCTTCGATATAGCCCTTGACATGGTGCTTAGGACCAGACAAGACCATCCATCCTACACGAAAACCAGCGATACGGTGAGATTTTGACAGACCATTCATGCTGACACAGAAGACATCTGGTGCCAAGCTCGCCACAGGCGTATGCACATGTCCATCCATTACCATGCGGTCGTAGATTTCGTCCGCAAAGATGATCAAATCGTTTTGACGGGCAATCTCAATAATCTCCAACAAGAGTTCCTTAGGATAAAGGGCTCCAGTTGGGTTGTTCGGATTGATAAGGACGATTGCCTTGGTATTGGAAGTAATTTTTGACTTAATATCATCAATATCTGGGTACCACTCTGCAGCTTCATCACAGATATAGTGAACGGCATTTCCCCCAGCTAGGCTGACCGCGGCTGTCCAGAGAGGATAGTCTGGCATAGGCACCAAGACCTCATCGCCATTATCCAAAAGCCCTTGCATGGATATAACAATCAGCTCACTGACACCATTTCCGAGGTAGATATCATCAATGTTCACATTGGGAAATTTCTTCAGTTGGCAATACTGCATGATGGCCTTGCGGGCTGAGAAAATCCCTTTGGAGTCAGAATATCCCTCACTATCACGCGCATTCATAATCAAGTCATGAATGACCTCATCTGGCGCTGTAAAGCCAAATTCTGCTGGATTCCCTGTATTCAGACGTAAAATCTTTTCTCCGTTTGCTCGCATCCGCATAGCTTCTTCCAAAACAGGACCACGGATATCATAGGCAACATGCTCTAACTTACTAGACTTGTTATATTCTTTCATCTTGTTTCCTCAATTCATAGAGATAGTAACATTATACCACTAGAAAGGGATTGCGACAAGTTTCCTGAAATGAGCAAGCAAAGAAAAAAACTCACAACGACTAGGTTCTCATCGTCTAAACAACTAGAATACAGAAGTATTTTCTCACATACCAAAAGACAAACCTAGAAAGATCAGCGCTATAAAATAATCATACAAAAGATTAAACATGAGAAAGAGCCCTCACGTGACCAAATAGTCCAAGTGACCACTTCTCTTTGCAATCACAAATAAAATGATGTGGTAGACCAAGTGAAAGAGAAGAAATCCAATAAAACCTGGATAGAGAACGGGCATGACTCTTTCCAGCTGCCAAAGCATCACTACTTCACCTACAAGTGACGCAAGGATAATTCCATGATAAAGAAAACTTATTTTTTTAGAAACTTGAACAGACCCTTTCATACTTTCTCATCTCCTTTACTGTGTTTCCTACTAGCTCGTTTTCTTTTATTTTAACATATCTCCACAAAATCGAATCTCCGATAATATTTATTTAAATATGATTTTTACTTTACTTCTTTAGTGAAAAGGGTTACAATAACAGTAAGAAAATTTCAGGAGGTTTCATTATGGCACAACGTTACCAAAATGTTATGGTCGCAATTGATGGTTCGAAAGAAGCAGACTTGGCTTTCGTCAAAGGTGTTTACACTGCTCTACGCAACGAATCTAAGCTCACCATTGCCCATGTTATCGACACACGCGCTCTTCAAAGCGTGTCTACCTTTGATGCTGAAGTTTACGAAGAACTCCAAGTCGATGCTGAAAGTCTGATGAAGGAGTACGAAAAGCGCGCAAGAGATGCTGGTGTGACCGATATTCACATCGTCATCGAAATGGGAAATCCAAAAACCCTCCTTGCCCGTACTATTCCAGACGCAGAAAATGTCGACCTGATTCTCGTTGGTGCAACAGGGCTCAATGCCTTTGAACGCCTCTTGGTTGGCTCTTCATCTGAGTACATTCTCCGCCATGCAAAAGTCGATTTGCTGGTCGTGAGAGAAAGTGAAAAAACATCGTAATCATTAAAAAAGGGAGCCTTGAGCTCCTTTTTGTTTGTCCTGATTGGGTCACAAAAAGGCTTTAAACAATTGTTTAAAGCCTCTATCTTATTTAGAAAGTAGTCAATCTCAAAAGATTGAATTATTTGTAACTGTATGCCCAGTAGTATACACCGTTTCCATCAACTACTGCTGCTACAGCTCCTTCAGTTACATTCAGATCGAGAAGCAAGCTTCTCAAACCACTGTTTGCCCATTTCTTAACGACAACAGCAGCATCTTCATCACGACGCCCTACAAAGCCTGTGCTATCGTATTGACGTGAAATTTCATTTACTTTCGGAAGTGCTTGATTTTGATAAATGTCTTCAGACCAAGTCAATTCTTTCAATCCTTGAGCTTTACGAGTCTCATTGATTTTAGCGAAAGCTTCTTTCGCTTTTGAAACATAGTCATAGTTTGTATCATTTGTTGCTTCAACACGGTAAACAAACTTCACATAACCAAATTCTACATCACTGTATTTCTTGTCTTCGACACCACTCTTGAGATTTGCAATCAAGACATAGTCCTTAGCGTATGGGTTTTCTTTAGTCTTCTCAAAAATTTCTGGATTTTCGATTTCCCACTCAACTTTAGCATCCCAACCAGAGTTATCAAGGAACTGAGGATTCATTTTTTCGATGACATAGTTTTTGAACTCTTCAACATTCTTAAATGGCAATGCTTGACCTGCTTTAGCAGTCGTTACCAAGTTAGTTGAGTAAAGTTTCACGCTTGAGTTCTTGTCACTGTACATGTACTCGTCATCAGCAGTGTTTTCGTGAAGTTTTGGATCACGAGCTGGATCGTTTGGATCAGTCATCCCTTGAAGTTTCCATTTTCCTCCAAGCCACTTCCAGTATGCTGAGTAACCTGTACGCTCTGAGTTAGATGGTACATAGTAGTAATGTATACTACCGTCGAAGTAGTAGTTTTTATCATTCTTGAGGACTGCATAACCTGGTTTATCTGGTGGGTAAACCAATTTTGGAGTTTGTCCATTTGGTGCCCAAGCCAAGTGTTCCAATCCTTCAGCTGGTTTTTCAACATAATCAGGGATTTGGTTTTCATTTGGTTCATCAGTCGTTACCAAACCTGGTGGTGTTGGGATAGCTGGAGTTGCTGGTGTTTCTGTTTTTGGTTCTGCTGGCGTTTCTGTTGATGGCTTGAATGGATCAAATTCACTATCAGCACCATTAATTGGTGGGTTTTCTGGTAGGTCAACACTTGGAGTTGCTGGTTGTGCTGGTTGTGGCTCAGCTGGTGTTGTTGGCTCTTCAGGTTTATCACTAGGAGCTGGTGTTGAAGTCTCTGGTTCTGCTTGTGTTGGAGCAGGAACTTCAGGTTGACTTGGTTGTACTGGTGTTGTATCAGCAGAATCTTTCACCAATATCCACTTACCATTTTGGTAGTAGTAATAATCACCATTGTCCAATACATAGTAATGGTACCCATTTTCGTAACGATAGTGAGGATCGTTTTCCAAGTTGTTAGTAGATGAGTTGTTATTACTATTGTTTGTCAAAGGTTTCCACTGATCGTTACGATAAATACGGTAGCTACCATCGTTCATACGGTAATAGTGATTGCCATTCCAGTAAATATAGTTTTCATCGCTAGCAAGGTTATTGTAATTATTCCAATAGTTATAACCATAGTAGTTGCTACTGTTGCCATAGCCATAGTAGTTATTCCAATTATTGTAACCGTAGTTGTAACTTGGGTAATAGCTACCATATCCATAGTTATAGCTTGGGTAGTAGCTATTGTAGCCATAGTTATAGCTTGGGTAATAACTGTTGTAGCCATAACTTCTTACAGTATAGTTTGATGTGCGGCTACGATTTGCAGTAGTACGGTTAGAAGTACGATTGCTTGAACGGCGGCTAGTTCTTGTATAGTAACTATTATTTCCATTCCAATTGTAAGCAGCGTGAGCTTTGAATAGGTTACACTAAACTAGACAGAAATTATAAAGTGTTCTACACTAACA
>NZ_JAUMZR010000023.1:0-31610 GCF_030528045.1 Streptococcus sp. | reverse complement strand
AACGCCGGAAGTAGTTGGGGGTTGGCCCCCTGTGAGATATGGAAGTCGCTTAGCTTTTATCCGCCATAGCTCAGTTGGTAGTAGCGCATGACTGTTAATCATGATGTCGTAGGTTCGAGTCCTACTGGCGGAGTATAAATCGAAACGTTCAACTGAGCGTTTTTTTATTTATAAATATAATGGACTGTTGAAATTTCAAATTTTAATTTTTAAATCTATAATTACCTCTTTATTTTATTTTTAGTTCGTTTAGCCCTAAATTCTTCTTTTATAGGATTTGAAGCTTTTTTAGTTCCTTTTTTTGTTAGACTAGTGTTACTAATAAGAAAGGGAATTTTTATATGCTTCAGAAATTTTATGATCGAGCATTTGTCTTTTTGAAACTAGTTGAACAAGAATATGCCTCTTTAGGGCAGAGTTGTTCAGAGTGGGAATCACTTCATCTTCGTTTTTTACTATATTACTTAATCCGATTTAAAATAAAAAGTGATAGGGACTTTTCACTATATCACTTTAAAACAGCTTATCGTCTATATCTAGATAAATTCCTGCAAGGTGGTATAACCCTCATCCAATAGGAAGCATCTATATCATAATTACGAACGATAGTTGTAGCTAGTTTTTAAAAAATATAGAATTAGCTTATAATAAAAGACTTCTGTATTTAGAAATGAGAGAATTTCCAAATCTTTTCTACTGTTTCTTCTTGATAAAATAGTGTTTTTTTCTTATAATAAATTGTAAGATATAATTGCGGGTGAGATTCCTGCCGTGTATATGAGAAAGGACGAGCTCCTAGTAGCTCAGACGAATTTTATTATGACTTCAGTTGTTGTTGTAGGTACCCAGTGGGGTGATGAAGGTAAAGGGAAAATTACAGATTTTCTTTCAGCTAATGCAGAGGTAATTGCTCGTTATCAAGGTGGTGATAATGCTGGTCACACGATTGTGATTGATGGTAAGAAATTTAAGTTGCACTTGATTCCATCTGGAATTTTCTTTCCTGAAAAAATCTCTGTTATTGGGAATGGGATGGTTGTAAACCCTAAATCTCTAGTAAAAGAGTTGAATTATCTTAATGAAGAAGGTGTGACAACAGATAATTTGCGCATTTCGGATCGTGCGCATGTCATTTTACCATATCACATTGAATTAGACCGTTTGCAAGAGGAAGCCAAGGGCGACAATAAGATTGGTACTACAATCAAGGGAATCGGTCCAGCCTATATGGATAAAGCTGCTCGTGTTGGAATTCGTATTGCAGATCTTTTGGATAAAGAAATTTTTCGTGAACGTTTGGAACGCAATCTTGCGGAAAAGAATCGTCTGTTTGAAAAATTATATGATAGCACCCCTATTTCAGTTGATGATATTTTTGAAGAATACTATGAGTATGGTCAACAAATCAAGCAATACGTGACAGATACATCCGTTATCTTGAATGATGCACTTGATAATGGCAAACGTGTGCTGTTTGAAGGTGCGCAAGGTGTTATGCTAGATATCGACCAAGGTACGTATCCATTTGTTACGTCGTCAAACCCTGTAGCTGGTGGTGTGACAATTGGGTCTGGTGTTGGTCCAAGTAAGATTGACAAGGTTGTAGGTGTCTGTAAAGCCTACACGAGTCGTGTAGGAGATGGACCTTTCCCAACTGAATTATTTGATAAAGTGGGAGATCGCATTCGCGAAGTAGGTCATGAATATGGTACAACAACTGGTCGTCCACGTCGTGTGGGTTGGTTTGACTCAGTTGTGATGCGTCACAGCCGCCGTGTATCTGGGATTACCAATCTTTCATTGAACTCCATAGATGTTTTGAGTGGTTTGGATACTGTGAAAATCTGTGTGGCCTATGATCTTGATGGTCAATGTATTGATTACTATCCTGCTAGTCTTGAGCAGTTGAAACGTTGCAAGCCAATTTACGAGGAATTGCCAGGTTGGTCAGAAGACATCACTGGAGTCCGTAATTTAGAAGACCTTCCTGAGAATGCACGTAACTATGTTCGTCGTGTAAGCGAGTTGGTTGGTGTTCGTATCTCAACTTTCTCAGTAGGTCCCGGTCGTGAACAAACTAATATTTTAGAAAGTGTTTGGTCATAGGAGATTTTTAAGATTAGTTTAAGACAGGTTGGGTATACTATAGACAGTTACAAGAAGACCTCCTAACTTGTTGTAACAAATATCCTAAACTTTTCTTTTTCATAATAATCTCCCTATTAAGTCACCGCATTCGGTGGCTTTTTTTGTGTTGAGAATCATGATATAATAATAAAATCGACAAGTAGGAAAAGAGAAAAACGATGAATTATACAGTTGAAGAAAAAGAAGCCTTTATGAGAGAGTCTTTGAGAGAGGCTGAGATTGCTTTAGAGCACGATGAAATCCCAATTGGTTGTGTGATTGTCAAAAATGGGGAAATCATTGGTAGGGGGCATAATGCGCGTGAGGAATTGCAGCGAGCAGTTATGCATGCGGAGATTATGGCTATAGAGAATGCGAACTTGAGTGAGGAGAGTTGGCGCTTGCTAGATTGCACGCTTTTTGTGACCATTGAGCCTTGTGTCATGTGTAGTGGGGCGATTGGACTCGCCCGCATTCCAAACGTGGTCTACGGGGCTAAAAACCAGAAATTTGGCGCTGCTGGAAGTTTGTACGATATCTTGACAGATGAACGTCTCAATCATCGTGTGGAGGTTGAAACGGGAATTTTGGAAGATGAATGCGCAGCTATCATGCAGGACTTTTTTAGAAATAGACGGAAAAAATAATTTTGCTTTTAAAATGAATAGGAATGTGATATAATAAATAGTAGAGCAACAGTTCTGCGTGAAGCGGGTCAGGGGAGGAATCCAGCAGCCCTAAGCGATTTGAATTGTGTGCTCTTTTTTCGTGCTTTTTCCGAATAAATAAGATAGAATAATCTAGAATAAATGATAATAGAAAAGAGAAGAATATGAAAATTCGTGGTTTTGAATTGGTTTCGACTTTTACAGATGAAAATTTGCTACCTAAGCGTGAGACAGCGCATGCGGCTGGTTACGACTTAAAGGTTGCTGTGCGTACGGTTATTGCGCCAGGAGAGATTGTCTTGGTTCCGACAGGGGTTAAGGCTTATATGCAGCCGACTGAGGTTCTCTACCTCTATGATCGTTCTTCAAACCCTCGTAAGAAGGGATTAGTCTTGATTAACTCTGTTGGTGTCATTGATGGAGATTATTATGGGAATCCTGGGAATGAAGGGCATATTTTTGCTCAGATGAAGAATATTACAGACCAAGAGGTTGTTCTTGAAGTTGGGGAACGTGTTGTTCAGGCTGTCTTTGCTCCTTTCTTAATTGCAGATGGAGATGCAGCAGACGGCGTGCGAATTGGTGGTTTTGGGTCAACTGGACACTAAGATGAAGATTATCTTTGTACGTCATGGGGAGCCAGATTATAGTATGCTTGATAAACTTGAAAATCCGCAACTCTATAGTGGTTTTGGTCGTGATTTAGCACCATTGACAGGAAAAGGTCGCAGTTTGGCAAAAGAAGTTGCTAAAACTGCATGTTTTGGAAAGGCAGAGATTATTATTTCATCATCTGTGACGAGGGCTTTAGAAACAGCACATTATATAGCAGTTGAAACAGGATTGGACTTATTTGTGGAGCCGTTTTTTCATGAGTGGCGTCCAGACTTAGATGGCACTAACTCTGATTTAACTAGTGTATTGGTAGCTCATGAATATTATCTAAAACATCAAGGAGGTTTATCTGAAGATTCTCCTTATCGCTATGAAACTGATCTAGAGATGCGTCATCGTTTTTTAAGAGCTTTGGAAAAATATAAAAATTATAAAACTATTATCATTGTAACTCATGGAATGCTCATGCGCCAGTTTGTGCCAAATGAGAAGATTGATTTTTGTCAAGTAATTGAGTGTGAGATAGAGATTTAGAAAGAGGTTTATCATCGCAAAGAAAAAAGCGACATTTGTGTGTCAAAATTGTGAATATAATTCCCCTAAATATCTGGGACGTTGTCCTAACTGTGGGACTTGGTCTTCTTTTGTAGAAGAGGTTGAGGTTGCCGAGGTCAAGAATGCACGAGTGTCCTTGACAGGTGAGAAAACCAAGCCCATGAAACTGGCTGAGGTGACTTCCATCAATGTCAATCGAACCAAGACGGAGATGGAGGAATTTAACCGTGTGCTTGGTGGAGGTGTGGTACCGGGGAGTCTCGTTCTTATCGGTGGGGATCCAGGGATTGGGAAATCAACCCTTCTCTTACAAGTATCGACTCAGCTGTCCCAAGTAGGGACTGTTCTCTATGTCAGTGGGGAGGAGTCTGCCCAGCAGATTAAGTTACGAGCAGAGCGCTTGGGGGATATTGATAGTGAGTTTTATCTCTATGCAGAGACTAATATGCAGAGTGTTCGATCTGAGGTGGAGCGCATCCAACCAGATTTTCTCATCATCGACTCTATCCAGACGATTATGTCTCCTGAGATTTCAGGGGTGCAGGGGTCTGTGTCTCAGGTGCGTGAGGTGACCGCTGAGCTTATGCAGCTGGCTAAGACCAATAACATTGCCATCTTTATCGTAGGGCATGTGACCAAGGAAGGGATCTTGGCTGGTCCGCGTATGTTGGAGCATATGGTGGATACGGTGCTTTACTTTGAAGGGGAGCGACACCATGCCTTCCGTATTTTGAGGGCAGTCAAAAACCGTTTTGGTTCCACTAATGAGATTGGGATTTTTGAGATGCAGTCGGGTGGATTAGTTGAGGTCCTCAATCCGAGTCAAGTTTTCCTAGAAGAGCGTTTGGATGGGGCTACTGGCTCGTCAATCGTTGTGACCATGGAAGGGACCCGTCCGATTTTGGTGGAGGTTCAGGCTTTGGTAACACCGACCATGTTTGGAAATGCCAAGCGTACGACGACGGGACTTGATTTTAATCGTGCTAGCTTGATTATGGCTGTTTTGGAAAAGCGTGCAGGCCTTCTCTTGCAAAATCAGGATGCCTATCTCAAATCTGCTGGTGGTGTTAAATTGGATGAACCTGCCATTGACTTGGCTGTTGCGGTTGCTATTGCTTCGAGCTACAAGGACAAGCCAACTAATCCTCAGGAATGTTTTGTAGGAGAACTGGGCTTGACGGGAGAGATTCGCCGTGTCAATCGTATCGAGCAGCGGATCAATGAAGCTGCTAAACTTGGATTTACAAAAATCTATGTACCCAAGAATTCCTTGACAGGAATCACTCCGCCTAAGGAAATTCAGGTCATTGGAGTGACAACGATTCAAGAAGTTTTGAAAAAGGTCTTTGCATAATCCGTGACAAATCCTCTTAAAAATGATAAGATAGGAGAAATATTTGATTATCAAATTTTTGAGGAGGGAATCGTGTCGTATTTTGAACAGTTTATGCAAGCCAATCAGGCTTATGTTGCCCTACATGGGCAGTTAAATCTGCCACTTAAACCCAAAACCAGAGTAGCTATTGTGACCTGTATGGACTCACGTCTACACGTTGCGCAAGCTCTAGGTTTGGCCCTTGGGGATGCTCATATCTTGCGGAATGCGGGTGGTCGAGTGACTGAAGACATGATTCGTTCACTGGTGATTTCCCAGCAACAAATGGGAACAAGAGAAATCGTGGTGCTTCACCATACAGACTGTGGAGCTCAAACCTTTCAAAATGAAAGTTTTCATGAACAGTTGAAACACGAGCTCGGAGTTGATGTATCTGATCAAGATTTTTTACCATTCCAGGATGTTGAAGAGAGTGTGAGAGAGGATATGCAATTGCTTAGAGAGTCTCCACTGATTCCTGATGATGTGGTTATTTCAGGTGCTGTCTATGATGTGGATACAGGAAGTATGAGAGAAGTATACTAACTTTGTCTCGAAAAAATTTCATCCTAGCATAAAATCGATTGTTAAAATGTAGGATTTTTAGTTTTAATATAACTAATATAAAATAGTATAAAACAAGGGTATAAATGTTTACTCTTGTTTTATTTTTGATTGAAAAATAAAGGAAAAAGCGCTACAATGGTAGATGGAAAATGTTGTGTAAAAAACAAGTGATACATAAATACCGGAGGAAATCATGTCTTTTTCTGATTTAAAGCTGTTTGCCCTTTCTTCTAATAGAGAATTGGCAGAACGTGTGGCGCAAGAAATTGGGATAGAGTTGGGGAAATCGACTGTTCGCCAATTTTCAGATGGGGAGATTCAGGTCAACATTGAAGAATCAATCCGTGGAAAACACGTCTTTATCCTACAATCAACTAGTTCACCTGTAAATGACAATCTGCTCGAAATTTTGATCATGGTAGATGCCTTGAAGCGGGCTAGTGCAGAATCTGTCAATGTTGTTATGCCCTACTATGGCTATGCACGTCAGGATAGAAAAGCGCGCGCGCGTGAGCCAATCACTGCAAAACTCGTTGCAAACATGCTAGAAGTTGCTGGGGTAGATCGTTTGTTGACGATTGATTTGCACGCTGCACAGATTCAGGGATTCTTTGATATTCCTGTAGATCACTTGATGGGTGCTCCATTGATTGCGGACTATTTTGAACGTCGTGGCATGGTTGGTTCTGACTACGTGGTTGTCAGCCCAGACCATGGTGGAGTAACTCGTGCTCGTAAATTGGCAGAGTTTTTGAAAACTCCGATTGCGATTATTGACAAACGCCGTAGTGTAGACAAGATGAATACCAGTGAAGTGATGAACATCATTGGTAAGGTAGAAGGTAAGACTTGTATCTTGATTGACGATATGATCGATACAGCTGGAACTATTTGTCATGCGGCGGATGCTCTTGCTGAAGCAGGTGCTGTTGAAGTTTACGCAAGCTGTACGCACCCAGTACTTTCTGGTCCTGCTATGGATAATATCCAAAAATCAGCTATTAAAAAATTGGTTGTTTTGGATACTATCTACCTACCAGAAGAGCGTTTGATTGATAAGATTGAACAAATTTCGATTGCTCATCTTCTGGGCGATGCTATTATCCGTATTCACGAAAAACGTCCTCTTTCTCCCCTATTTTGTATTGAGAAAAAGATTTAATCTTTCACTTGAAGTAGACAGAACTCCTAGCAGGTTTCTTTTCTTGCTAGGAGATTTTTATAGTCAAAATCTGCAAGCCTTTTCAAAATATGCTATACTGAGAAAAAAGGAGGATTTCTATGAGCCAAGAATTTATCAATCCAAGTGATGGTGTGATCCGTCAGTATCTGGAGACCAGTAAAACGTTAGCGGTAGTGGGTTTATCCGATCGTGAAGAAACAACTAGTAATCGAGTAACCAAGGAAATGCAGGCTCGGGGCTATAAAATCATTCCAGTTAATCCCAAGGCTGCAGGTGGGGAAATTTTGGGAGAAAAGGCTTATGCGAGTCTAGAAGAGCTTCCTTTTCCTGTAGATATTGTCAATGTTTACCGTCGCAGTGAGTTTTTACCTGATGTTGCGCGTGATTTTCTCAAGGCTGATGCTAAGATTTTTTGGGCACAACTGGAACTTGAAAGCCTAGAAGCGGAAGAAATCTTGCGTGCTGGAGGATGCGATGACATCGTGATGAATCGTTGCATCAAAAGAGAACATACTCGCTTAATTCTTGAGCAATAAAAAGGTAGCCATGGGCTACCTTTTTATATTATAAAGCACCAATCAATGCTTGCATGCCAAGACTGGTGAGGATGATGGCAATCCAGCAAAGGGCTCCAAGAAGAATGGATTTACCGCTGGATTTGACCATAGCTACTAGATTGGTTTTGAGACCGATAGCACTCATGGCCATGATAATGAGGAATTTGGAGAGTTGTTTGAGAGGGGTAAAGAAGCTATTAGACACACCGAGAGAGGTGAGAAGAGTCGTTAAGAGAGAGGCTAAGATGAAATAAAGGATAAAAAGTGGGAAAACTTTTTTCAGTTGTACGCCTTGTTTATTTTCTTGCTGGCGACTTTGCCAGTAGGAGAGAAAGAGAGTGATGGGAATGATTGCTAAGGTACGCGTGAGTTTAACAATAGTTGCAGACTCAAGGGTATTTGTCTGATAAAGACTGTCCCAGGAGCTGGCGGTAGCCGTTACAGAAGAAGTATCATTGACTGCAGTTCCTGCAAAGAGGGCAAAGCCTTCATTTGATAAGTGAAGCCAGGTTCCTAGAGTTGGAAAGATGAGCGCAGCCAAGACATTGAAGAAAAAGATAACGGAAATGGCTTGGGCAACTTCTTTTTCCTTTGCATGGATAACGGGTGCTGTCGCAGCAATGGCAGAACCACCACAGATAGAAGAACCCACTCCAATCAAGGTAGCCAGTTTTGTGTCTAGCGCAAAGAAACGCTGGAAGAGGTAGGCAACAATTAAGGAAATCGAAATGGTGGAAAGGATGACAGGGAGTGAAGTTTGTCCAACTGCAAAGACTTGCGAGATATTGAGACCAAAACCGAGTAAGATAACGGCATACTGGAGCAATTTCTTGGAACTAAAGGTCAAACCTGCATCTAGTTGTTTGTAGGACGAGAGCCAGGGGTGGAGGAGCATTCCAGCAAAAATTGCAAAGACAGGTGCCCCCACGACGGGGAAAAATCCTCCCAGGAACCAAGATACGATAGAAATGAGAAGGCAGGCCAAGATTCCTGCTCCATTTTTTGATAAAAATGACATATAAACCTCCGAAAATAAGCACTTATTATTATAGTCCTGTCGAGAAGAAAAGTAAAACAGAAAGTGAAAAATGCGGGTTTCAGATGGATTTTGCGGTCAGGAAGCTTTTGTAGTATAATAGTACTATGTTCTGTAAGCAAGGGGGATATCTATGGACTTAACCAAACGCTTTAATAAACAGTTAGACAAGATTCAAGTTTCCTTGATTCGCCAGTTTGACCAGGCAATTTCAGAGATTCCTGGGGTCTTGCGTTTGACCTTGGGGGAACCTGATTTTACAACGCCAGATCATATCAAGGAGGCAGCCAAGAGAGCCATTGACCAGAACCAATCCTACTATACAGGGATGAGCGGTTTACTGACCTTGCGCCAGGCTGCTAGCGACTTTGTAAAAGAAAAGTACCAGTTAGATTATAATCCTGAAAATGAAATTTTGGTTACAATTGGGGCGACAGAGGCTTTATCTGCTACTTTGACAGCTATTTTGGAAGAGGGAGACAAGGTGCTCTTGCCAGCTCCTGCCTATCCAGGATATGAACCGATTGTCAATCTGGTTGGGGCAGAGATTGTCGAGATTGATACAACTGAAAATGGTTTTGTTTTGACCCCTGAGATGTTGGAAAAGGCCATTTTGGAGCAGGGTGACAAGCTCAAAGCAGTTATTCTCAACTATCCAGCCAATCCGACAGGAATTACCTATAGTCGGGAGCAGTTGGAAGCCTTGGCAGACGTTTTACGCAAGTATGAGATTTTTGTTGTCTGTGATGAGGTTTACTCAGAATTAACCTATACAGGCGAAGCCCATGTATCTCTGGGAACTATGCTGAGAGATCAGGCTATTATTATTAATGGCTTGTCTAAATCGCATGCTATGACTGGTTGGCGTTTAGGCTTTATCTTTGCTCCTGCGGCTTTCACAGCTCAGTTAATCAAGAGTCACCAATACTTGGTCACTGCCGCAAACACTATGGCTCAACACGCTGCGGTGGAGGCTTTGACCGCTGGTAAAAACGACGCAGAGCCTATGAAGAAGGAGTACATCCAGCGTCGAGATTATATCATCGAGAAGATGACTACTCTTGGTTTTGAGATTACCAAACCAGATGGGGCCTTCTATATCTTTGCTAAGATTCCAGCGGGCTACAATCAAGATTCCTTTGCTTTTCTGAAGGATTTTGCTCAGAAGAAGGCCGTTGCCTTTATCCCTGGTGCCGCCTTTGGGCGTTACGGAGAAGGCTATGTGCGCCTGTCCTATGCAGCCAGCATGGAAACAATCGGAGAGGCCATGAAACGACTTGAGGAGTACATGAGAGAAGCATGATTCAGTCTATCACGAGTCAAGGCTTGGTGCTCTACAATCGTAACTTTCGTGAGGATGACAAGCTAGTCAAAATTTTTACCGAGCAGGCGGGCAAGCGCATGTTTTTCGTCAAACACGCTGGCCAGTCCAAACTAGCTCCGGTTATTCAGCCCTTGGTGTTGGCACGATTTCTCTTGCGAATCAATGATGACGGGCTTAGCTACATCGAGGACTACCATGAGGTGATGACCTTTCCAAAGATTAATAGTGATCTCTTTGTCATGGCCTATGCAACCTATGTGGCTGCTCTTGCAGATGCTAGTTTGCAGGATAATCAGCAGGATGCTCCCTTGTTTGCTTTCTTGAGGAAGACTCTGGAGTTGATGGAAGCAGGTTTGGATTATCAGGTTTTGACCAATATTTTTGAAATTCAAATCTTGACTCGATTTGGGATTAGCCTTAATTTTAATGAGTGTGTCTTTTGCCATCGGGTCGGTCAGGCCTTTGACTTTTCTTTCAAATATGGAGCCTGCCTTTGCCCAGAGCATTATCATGAAGATGAGAGACGTTGTCATCTAAATCCCAATATCCCTTATCTGCTCAATCAATTTCAAGCCATTGATTTTGAAACCTTGGAGACCATTTCGCTTAAGGCAGAAATCAAGCAAGAGCTACGCCAATTTATGGATCAACTCTACGAAGAGTACGTTGGGATTCACCTTAAATCAAAGAAATTTATTGATTCCCTAGCAGACTGGGGACAATTACTAAAAGAGGAAAAAAAATGAAAAAAATTGCAGTAGATGCCATGGGGGGCGATTACGCACCTCAAGCCATCGTTGAGGGTGTCAATCAAGCCCTTGCTGACTTTTCAGATATTGAGATTCAACTCTACGGAGATGAAAGTAAGATCAAGCAATATCTAACAGCGACAGAGCGCGTCAGCATTATCCATACGGATGAGAAAATTAACTCAGATGATGAGCCGACAAAAGCTATCCGTAAGAAGAAAAATGCCAGCATGGTATTGGCAGCCAAGGCAGTCAAGGAGGGAGAAGCAGACGCTGTCCTCTCTGCTGGTAACACAGGTGCCTTGTTGGCTGCAGGATTCTTCATTGTGGGTCGTATCAAAAATATCGATCGTCCAGGACTCATGTCGACCTTGCCGACTATTGATGGAAAAGGCTTTGACATGCTAGACCTTGGAGCCAATGCGGAAAATACAGCCCATCATCTGCACCAATACGCTGTCCTAGGTTCCTTCTATGCGAAAAATGTTCGTGGGATTTCGAAACCACGTGTTGGTTTGCTCAACAATGGAACAGAAAGCAGCAAGGGAGATCCGCTTCGTAAGGAAACATACGACTTGTTAGTAGCTGATGAAAGTTTGAACTTTGTCGGAAACGTGGAAGCGCGTGATCTGATGAATGGCGTTGCGGATGTTGTCGTAACAGATGGTTTCACGGGAAACGCTGTTCTCAAATCCATCGAAGGTACAGCTTTGGGAATCATGGGCTTACTTAAAAATGCTATTACGGGTGGTGGCCTTCGAGCGAAGCTAGGTGCTCTACTTCTTAAGGATAGTCTTAAGGGGTTGAAGACACAGCTTAACTATTCAGATGTTGGAGGAGCAGTCTTGTTTGGCGTCAAGGCGCCAGTTGTAAAAACTCATGGCTCAAGTGATGCCAAGGCTGTGTACAGTACGATTCGTCAGATTCGTACCATGCTAGAAACAGACGTAGTTGCTCAAACTGCGCGTGAATTTTCAGGAGAATAAAAAAGATGACAGAAAAAGAAATTTTTGACCGTATTGTAACCATTATCCAAGAGCGACAGGGAGAAGACTTTGCCGTAACAGAGGCCTTGAGTTTGAAAGACGATCTAGATACGGACTCAGTGGATTTGATGGAGTTTGTCTTGACACTAGAAGATGAATTTGGTATCGAAATCACTGATGAGGAAATCGATCAACTTCAAAGTGTAGCGGATGTAGTAGCGATTATTAAAGATAAAAAATAGCCAAAAGCAACATGCAAGTCATGTTGTTTTTTTATTTGCAGAAAAAAGAGAAACTTTTAGTAGAAATTGCGAATAAAGAGATGAGAAAGAAAAAGGAGGAATGTTTATGTATGTGACCGGTTTTTATCCGTGGTTCATTAAGTGGTTTTTAAAATAAAAATGAATGAATTGTTCATTTTCGAATTGTTTTTCGAATAGATAGGTAAGGAAAAGGGAAGAAGACTATGTGATGTATTTACCAATCTTATTGCCATGGTTGATCAAATGGTATTTAAAATAAATGAAATTTACCTGTTCATTTTAAATTACTTCTCGAATAAAAAAGTGAGAAGAAAAGGAAGGAGATAAGGAAATGATTTCAGTAATTTACCTATTCTGGTTTTTAAAATGGTTTAAAGCCTAGAAACCGTAAACTAAAAATAAAGGAGAAAACAAATGACAAACTTTGACAACATGGAACAGAACTTTGTAGCTCTTACAGAAGAAGAGTTGACGGATGTGAATGGGGGAGCATGGCTGATTGTAGCTTGGGTGATTGCTAATCCTGTGACAGCAGCTAAAATTGCTGGTGGAATTACTGCAGCAGGAATTGCAGGTTATAATTATGTGACGAGTAGATGGTAATAGAAGGAGGAGATGATATGGAAAAATCTATTTTAAAATTTGAAACAATGACTGATACGGACTTGCAGGAAATTCAAGGGGGAGCCTTTCCCCTTCTTATCCCTGTGGCAGTTGGTTTTGTAAAAGGTTTTGTATATACAGGTGGAGCTATTTTAACAACTCGAGCACTCTTTTCAGGTAAATAGGAGTCTGCTATGAAAAAAATCTTATTAGGATTTGCTGAGGGGTATTTTGTCGTATCGTTCATTCTTTATATCGCAACGTATATGATTATGAAAAATCCGATCAATACCTTGTTTTATCCAGAAACCTATCCAATTCTACTTGGTCTGTTTTATCTAGGATACAAGTACAAAACAAAAGAAAGTACGATTGGAAATTGATGAACCATCAGATCGGAGTTTGAGATGAAAGTTGTTCAATTACTAGGAAAAGCTTGGCTAGAGACCGCTGTATTATTTAGCTCGATAGCTTATCTAATTATTAGAATCGTAGCTGATGTAAACAAAATAAATCTACCTACATGGTTTGAATCTTTTGATATACCTACGATCTCCTTGTTTTTAGTGGCATTTATTTTACTGTATCGGGGCCAAGGAGAAAGAAAAGGAGAATAGAATGATTAGGATTGTAAAATATTTTCTACTATATTATTTCCTATTTTTAATGAATATTTTCATCTTTACGGATTCTAGCAACTCTTGGATTTCAGCTAACAATGAGTGAAAGTAGTTATCTGGTGCCACCTGCGTTTGCGTTTATCGTTTTATACGCCATTCACAAAAGAAGTGGGAAAGGCAAGAAATCTGTGTAATTGAATATTCTAGGCAGGACTCTTGTTCTGCCTATTTTCTTTGGTAAAAGTGCTGTTCAGGTGAGGATATTGTTTTTTCAGAAATAATTCCCTTATTTCTTCCTTATTTGGTTAAAATAATCTTACAAATTTTTAAAGAGATTGTTAGAAAAAGGAGAAGGATATGAAATTTAGGAAAAGGCACTATCGTCCACAGGTGGATCAGATGGATTGTGGCGTGGCTTCCTTGGCTATGGTCTTTGGTTGCTACGGTAGTTATTACTCCTTGGCTCATCTACGAGAATTAGCCAAGACGACCATGGATGGGACAACGGCTTTGGGTTTGGTCAAGGTGGCAGAGGAGATTGGGTTTGAGACGCGGGCTATCAAGGCGGATATGACGCTCTTTGATTTGCCAGATTTGACCTTTCCTTTTGTGGCTCATGTGCTCAAGGAAGGGAAGTTGCTCCACTACTATGTGGTGATAGGTCAGGATAAAAAGCACATTCATATCGCTGATCCAGATCCTGGTATCAAGCTGACCAAGATTTCCCGTGAGCGATTTGCGCAAGAGTGGACAGGGGTTAGTATTTTTATGGCACCATCACCGGACTATAAACCTCATAAGGAGAAAAAACAGGGACTCCTATCCTTCTTGCCGATCTTACTCAAACAGCATGGCTTAATTACCAATATCGTCCTAGCGACACTCTTGGTGACCTTGATCAATATCGTGGGTTCCTACTATCTTCAGTCCATAATTGATAGTTACGTACCAGACCAGATGCGCTCGACACTGGGTATTATCTCTATTGGGCTGGTCATCGTCTATATCCTCCAGCAGATTTTGTCTTATGCGCAGGAATATCTCCTACTAATTCTTGGGCAACGCTTGTCGATCGACGTGATTTTGTCCTACATCAAGCATGTTTTTCACCTGCCGATGTCCTTTTTCGCGACACGCAGGACAGGAGAAATCGTGTCTCGTTTCACGGATGCTAACAGTATCATTGACGCGCTAGCGTCGGCCATTCTGTCGATTTTCCTAGATGTGTCGACGATTTTGATTATCTCTCTGGTCTTGTTTTCACAAAATATGACGCTCTTTTTCATTAGTCTACTTGCGCTTCCTATCTATACAGTGATTATCTTTGCCTTTATGAAGCCTTTTGAAAAGATGAATCGGGATACTATGGAAGCCAATGCGGTTCTGTCTTCTTCTATCATCGAGGACATCAACGGTATTGAGACCATTAAATCTTTGACCAGTGAAAGTTCGCGCTATCAAAAGATTGATAAGGAATTTGTAACTTATCTGAAAAAATCCTTTACCTATAGTCGGGCAGAAAGCCAGCAAAAGGCACTGAAAAAAGTTGCCCAGCTCCTGCTCAATGTTGCCGTTCTCTGGATGGGGGCTGTTCTGGTCATGGATGGCAAGATGAGTTTGGGCCAGTTGATTACCTATAATACTTTGCTTATTTACTTTACCAATCCTTTGGAAAATATCATCAACCTACAAACCAAACTTCAGACAGCGCAGGTCGCCAATAACCGTCTTAACGAGGTTTATCTAGTAGCTTCGGAGTTTGAGGAGAAGAAAACGGTAGAAGATTTGAGCATGATGAAAGGTGATATGACCTTTAAACAAGTTCACTATAAGTATGGCTATGGGCGTGATGTCTTGTCGGATATCAATTTGACCATTCCGCAAGGGTCTAAGATGGCTTTTGTGGGGATTTCAGGGTCAGGCAAGACTACCTTAGCCAAGATGATGGTTAATTTTTACGACCCAAGTCAAGGGGAGATTAGTCTGGGTGGTGTCAATCTTAATCAGATTGATAAAAAATCCTTGCGCCAGTACATCAACTATTTGCCTCAACAGCCCTATGTCTTTAACGGAACGATTTTGGAAAATCTTCTCCTTGGAGCTAAGGAGGGAACGACTCAGGAAGATATCTTACGGGCGGTTGAGTTGGCCGAGATTCGGGAGGATATCGAGCGCATGCCACTGAATTACCAGACAGAATTAACTTCGGATGGGACTGGAATTTCTGGTGGGCAACGGCAACGAATCGCTCTGGCGCGTGCTCTCTTGACAGACGCGCCTGTCTTGATCTTGGACGAGGCAACTAGTAGTTTGGATATCTTGACAGAGAAGCGGATCGTGGATAATCTCATGGCTTTAGATAAGACCTTGATTTTCATCGCACATCGCTTGACCATCGCTGAGCGGACAGAAAAGGTTGTTGTTTTGGATCAGGGCAAGATTGTCGAAGAGGGCACCCATGCAGACTTGCTTGCACAGGATGGCTTGTACGCCCATTTGGTGAATAGCTAGAAAGAGGAGAGGATGAAACCAGAATTTTTAGAAAGTGCGGAGTTTTATAATCGTCGTTATCATAATTTTTCCAGTCGGGTGATTTTACCTATGTCACTTCTGTTCATGTTTTTACTGGGATTTGCAGTTTTTGCAGAGAAGGAGATGAGTTTGTCTACCCGAGCGACTGTCGAACCTAGTCGGATTATTGCCAATATCCAGTCGACTAGCAATCAACGCATTGTGGCCAATTATCTGGAAGAAAACAAGTTGGTCAAGCAGGGGGAACTACTCGTTCAGTACCAGCAAGGGGCGGAGGCTGTCCAGGTAGAGGCATATGCCAGTCAATTGGAGATGTTAAAGGATCAAAAAAAGCAGTTGGGGTATTTGCAATCCAGTTTGAAAGAGGGGAGTGATCAATTTCCAGAGGCGGATAAGTTTGGTTATCAGGAGATGTTTCGAGACTATCTCAGCCAAGCTAGTAATCTTAGGAGTAATGTTTCTCAGCAAAATGCCAGCATATCCTCTCAAAATGCGGCAGCAAGTCAGAGCCAGGCCGAGATTGGCAATCTTATCAGCCAAACAGAGGAAAAAATACGAGACTACAAAACAGCCAAGTCAGCGATTGAAAAGGGAGATCAACTAGATAGTCAGAATCCAGCCCACTCTTTTTACCAGACCTATAAAAATCAAGGTGAAGAAGATTCGCAAGCTAAATCGCAAGTTATTGCGCAAGTGGATGCTCAAATTGCCCAGCTAGAGTCTAGTCTAGCTACGTATCGTGTACAGTATGCGGGTTCTGGAGCTCAACAGGCCCACGCAACGGGACTGGATAGTCAGCTGGAATCGCTCAAGTCTCAGCACTTAGTCAAAGTTGGCCAGGAATTAACTCTTCTAGATCAGAAAATTTTGGAGGCGGAATCGGGTAAGAAGGTACAGGGAGGTCTCCTAGATAAAGGGAAGATTACAGCAAGTGAGGATGGGGTGCTTCACCTCAATCCTGAGACCAGTGAATCTACGATGGTCGCAGAAGGAACCCTGCTAGCCCAACTTACTCATCCTTGGAAAAAGAAGGGAAAACCAAACTCACAGCCTATCTCAGTTCAAAAGATGTTGCTAGAGTCAAGATTGGGGACTCTGTCCGTTATACTACGACTAATGATGCGAAGAATCAAATTTTCCTGGATTCCACGATTACAAGTATTGATGCGACAGCTACAAAGACTGAACAAGGAAATTTCTTTAAAATTGAGGCGGAGACTAATTTAACTTCGGAGCAGGCTGCAACACTTCGTTATGGTTTAGAAGGCCGCCTGCAGATGATCACAGGGAAGAAAAGCTATCTCCGTTATTTTTGGGATCAATTTCTAAATAAAGGGTAATATTCGTGTTTTTCAGAGGATAAATGGTTTTAAAACTGTAAGAAGAGTTCATCTTGCAGTTTTTCTTTACGCTTAAAACAGAAAACGTTATTTGTTCGTAAAAACCTTGAATTTTTCATGCTTTTGTGGTAGAATGTGCTCAAGTAAAACGAAAGGCGAACTTTAAAATGTCAAAACAACTGATCTATTCGGGAAAAGCCAAGGATATCTATACAACTGAGGATGAAAATCTCATTATTTCAACTTACAAGGACCAGGCGACTGCCTTCAATGGTGTCAAGAAGGAGCAGATTGCGGGCAAGGGAGTGTTAAATAATCAGATTTCATCTTTTATTTTTGAGAAATTAAATGCGGCTGGTGTAGCGACTCACTTTGTGGAGAAATTTTCGGACACGGAACAACTCAATAAAAAGGTTGAGATTATTCCTTTGGAAGTTGTGCTCCGCAACTACACGGCTGGTTCCTTTTCAAAACGTTTTGGCGTTGAAGAAGGTATCGCATTTGAGACTCCGATTGTCGAATTCTACTATAAAAATGATGATTTGGACGATCCCTTTATCAATGACGAGCATGTGAAATTCCTTAAAATTGCGGATGACCAGCAGATTGCTTACTTGAAGGAAGAAACGCGTCGTATCAATAAACTTTTGAAGGCTTGGTTTGCTGAGATTGGTCTTAAATTGATTGACTTTAAGCTGGAGTTCGGTTTTGACAAGGGTGGCAAGATTATCTTAGCAGACGAATTTTCACCAGATAACTGCCGTTTGTGGGATGCAGATGGTAACCACATGGACAAGGATGTTTTCCGTAGGGGATTGGGAGAACTAACAGACGTTTATGAGATTGTCTGGGAGAAATTGCAGGAATTGAAATAATCTGTTATTAACGGAAAACCTTAGTCTTTCAGATGTAAGGACTCAGGCTGTAAAGATCCCCCAGACCTTTTCACTCCGTCAGGGACTAGGTGAACTGACAGATGTTTACGAGATTGTCTGGGAAAAGTTGCAAGGTTTAAAATAACATCTTCAAGGTCATTTGGGAACATTGCAAGAGCTGAAATAAAGGAATAAGAATTGATGGATAAACGTATTTTTGTTGAAAAAAAGGCTGATTTTCAGGTCAAGTCAGAGAGTTTGGTAAGGGAGCTCCAGCACAACTTGGGACTGTCAACTTTGAAAAGTATTCGCATTGTGCAGGTTTATGATGTCTTTGATTTGGCAGAGGACTTGTTTGCACCTGCAGAGAAGCACATCTTCTCTGAGCAGGTGACGGATCATGTCTTGGACGAAGCGGCCGTGCAAGCGGATCTTGCAAACTATGCTTTCTTTGCCATTGAAAGCCTACCTGGTCAATTTGACCAGCGTGCAGCTTCTTCACAGGAAGCCTTGCTTTTACTGGGAAGTTCAAGTGATGTAACAGTCAACACAGCCCAGCTTTACTTGGTCAATAAGGATATTGATGCGACTGAGTTGGAAGCAGTCAAGAACTACTTGCTCAACCCAGTTGATTCTCGTTTCAAGGACATCACGACAGGGATTGCCAAGCAGGAATTTTCAGAGTCGGACAAGATCATTCCTAAATTGACTTTCTTTGAAAGTTATACGGCAGAAGACTTTGCTCGCTACAAGGCCGAGCAAGGGATGGCCATGGAAGTGGATGATTTGCTCTTTATCCAAGGCTATTTCAAGTCAATCGGGCGTGTGCCGACGGAAACAGAGCTCAAAGTTTTGGATACTTACTGGTCTGACCACTGCCGTCACACGACTTTTGAGACGGAGTTGAAACACATTGATTTCTCAGCTTCTAAATTCCAAAAGCAATTGCAAGCGACTTATGACAAGTATATTGCCATGCGTGATGAGCTAGGTCGGTCTGAAAAACCACAAACCTTGATGGATATGGCAACTATTTTCGGTCGTTATGAGCGTGCCAATGGGCGTTTGGACGACATGGAAGTGTCTGATGAAATAAACGCCTGCTCAGTAGAAATCGAAGTGGACGTTGATGGTATCAAGGAACCATGGCTCCTAATGTTCAAGAATGAAACTCACAATCACCCAACGGAAATTGAGCCATTTGGTGGAGCGGCAACTTGTATCGGTGGCGCTATTCGTGACCCATTGTCAGGCCGTTCTTATGTTTACCAAGTCATGCGTATCTCAGGTGCTGGTGACATTACAGCGCCGATTTCAGAAACGCGCGCTGGGAAATTGCCTCAACAAGTCATTTCGAAAACAGCGGCTCATGGTTATTCTTCGTATGGGAACCAAATTGGTCTGGCGACGACTTACGTTCGTGAATACTTCCACCCAGGTTTTGTAGCCAAACGCATGGAGCTAGGTGCCGTTGTCGGAGCGGCTCCTAAGGAAAATGTTGTCCGTGAAAAACCGGAAGCCGGCGATGTGATTATCTTGCTCGGTGGTAAGACTGGACGTGATGGTGTCGGTGGTGCAACGGGATCTTCTAAGGTTCAAACAGTTGAGTCTGTAGAGACTGCTGGAGCTGAGGTTCAAAAAGGGAATGCCATCGAAGAGCGCAAGATCCAACGCCTTTTCCGTAATGGCGATGTTACTCGTCTTATCAAGAAATCCAACGACTTTGGAGCAGGTGGTGTCTGTGTGGCTATCGGTGAATTGGCAGATGGTCTTGAAATCGACCTCAACAAGGTTCCTCTTAAATACCAAGGATTGAATGGTACAGAAATTGCTATCTCTGAATCACAAGAACGGATGGCAGTTGTGGTGCGTCCTGAGGACGTAGATGCCTTCGTTGCAGAATGTAATAAAGAAAATATTGACGCGGTTGTTGTGGCAACAGTAACTGAAAAACCAAATCTTGTCATGCACTGGAATGGTGAAACCATCGTCGACTTGGAACGTCGTTTCCTTGATACAAACGGTGTGCGCGTAGTCGTTGATGCCAAGGTTGTGGACAAGGATGTCAAACTTCCAGAAGAACGTCAAACATCTGCTGACACACTTGGAGCTGATACCCTTGCGGTTCTATCTGATCTCAACCATGCGAGTCAAAAAGGATTGCAAACCATCTTTGACTGCTCGGTCGGTCGTTCAACGGTCAATCACCCACTTGGTGGTCGCTACCAACTCACACCAACTGAGGCATCTGTGCAGAAATTGCCAGTTCAACACGGTGTGACTCACACTGCGTCTGTCATGGCCCAAGGATTCAATCCATATGTGGCAGAATGGTCTCCATACCATGGCGCTGCTTATGCAGTTATCGAAGCAACCGCTCGTTTGGTGGCTGCTGGTGCCAACTGGTCCAAGGCTCGTTTCTCTTATCAAGAATATTTTGAGCGCATGGATAAACAAGCAGAGCGTTTTGGTCAGCCAGTAGCAGCTCTCCTAGGTTCTATCGAAGCACAAATCCAGCTTGGCTTGCCATCTATCGGTGGTAAGGACTCTATGTCTGGTACTTTTGAAGAATTGACTGTACCGCCAACCTTGGTTGCCTTTGGGGTGACGACGGCAGATAGCCGTAAGGTGCTTTCTCCTGAGTTCAAGACTGCTGGTGAAAATATCTACTACATCCCAGGTCAAGCTCTTGCTGCAGAGATTGATTTTGACTTGATTAAGTCTAATTTTACTCAATTTGAAGCCATCCAAGCTGATTACAAAGTAACATCTGCATCAGCTGTTAAATATGGCGGTGTCCTTGAAAGTTTGGCTCTTGCTTCCTTTGGAAACCATATCGGTGCAGAGGTAGCCTTGCCTGAACTTGAAAGTTCTTTGACAGCTCAATTAGGCGGATTTGTCTTCACATCTCCTGAAGAGATTACTGGAGTAGAGAAGATTGGTCAAACGAAAGCAAACTTTACACTCGTTGTCAACGGTGTGAAGCTAGATGGACACAAACTTGACAGTGCCTTCCAAGGGAAACTGGAAGAAGTTTACCCAACAGAATTTGCTCAATCTAAAGAATTGGAAGAAGTGCCAGCTGTCGCTTCTGACGCAGTCATCAAAGCCAAGGAAACTATTGAAAAACCAGTGGTTTACATCCCAGTCTTCCCAGGAACCAACTCGGAATATGATTCAGCCAAGGCATTTGAAAAAGAAGGTGCAGAGGTTAACTTGGTGCCATTCGTGACCTTGAATGAAGAGGCTATTGTCAAGTCAGTTGAAACTATGGTTGACAATATCGGCAAGGCTAATATCCTTTTCTTCGCGGGTGGTTTCTCAGCTGCGGATGAGCCGGATGGATCAGCTAAGTTTATTATCAATATCTTGCTCAATGAAAAAGTGCGTGCAGCCATTGATAGCTTTATCGCTCGTGGTGGCTTGATTATCGGTATCTGTAATGGATTCCAAGCCTTGGTCAAATCAGGTCTTCTTCCATATGGAAACTTTGAAGATGCAAGTAGCACTAGCCCAACCCTTTTCTACAATGATGCCAACCAACACGTGGCTAAGATGGTGGAAACTCGGATTGCCAATACCAACTCGCCATGGTTGGCTGGTGTGCAAGTGGGCGATATCCACGCTATTCCTGTTTCGCACGGTGAAGGGAAGTTTGTCGTGACAGCTGAGGAATTTGCAGAGCTCCGTGACAATGGACAAATTTTCAGCCAATACGTTGACTTTGAAGGCAAACCAAGCATGGATTCTAAGTACAATCCAAATGGTTCTGTAAATGCCATCGAAGGAATTACCAGCAAGAATGGTCAAATCATCGGTAAAATGGGACACTCAGAACGTTATGAAGATGGTCTTTTCCAAAATATTCCAGGGAATAAAGACCAGCACCTGTTCGCGTCGGCTGTGCGTTATTTCACAGGGAAATAAAAGGTATAAAAAATGACATACGAAGTAAAATCTCTTAATGAAGAATGTGGTGTTTTCGGTATCTGGGGACATACAGATGCTGCTAAATTGACCTATTTTGGTCTTCACAGTCTTCAGCACCGTGGTCAGGAGGGGGCAGGAATCCTCTCCAATGATCAGGGGCAATTGAAGCGTCATCGTGATATGGGGCTTTTATCAGAAGTGTTCAGAAATCCTGCTAATTTGGATAAATTGACAGGAACGAGCGCGATTGGGCATGTGCGTTATGCGACTGCTGGCGAAGCTTCTGTGGATAACATTCAGCCCTTCCTCTTCCGCTTTCATGATATGCAGTTTGGACTTGCTCATAACGGAAACTTGACCAATGCCGAATCGCTCAAGCAAGAATTGGAACAAAGAGGAGCTATTTTCAGTTCAACTTCGGACTCGGAAATCTTGGCTCACCTCATTCGTCGGAGTCACAATCCCAACTTGATGGGCAAAATCAAAGAGGCGCTTAGCCTTGTCAAAGGTGGATTTGCTTATATCCTGCTGTTTGAGGACAAGTTGATTGCTGCGCTTGATCCTAATGGTTTCCGTCCACTTTCTATTGGGAAAATGGCCAACGGAGCGGTGGTGGTTTCGTCAGAAACCTGTGCTTTTGAAGTCATTGGTGCCGAGTGGATTCGTGATGTGAAACCAGGAGAGATTGTAATCGTGGATGACAATGGGATTCAGTACGATAGCTATACGAATGATACCCAGTTGGCGATTTGCTCTATGGAGTATATCTACTTTGCCCGTCCTGACTCTAATATCCATGGAGTCAATGTCCATACAGCTCGCAAACGTATGGGGGCTCAATTGGCGCGTGAGTTCAAGCACGAAGCAGATATTGTGGTCGGTGTGCCAAATTCCTCGCTCAGCGCAGCCATGGGATTTGCAGAAGAATCTGGTCTGCCAAATGAAATGGGTCTTATCAAGAACCAATACACGCAACGCACCTTTATCCAACCGACTCAAGAATTGCGGGAGCAAGGGGTGCGGATGAAACTGTCTGCTGTTTCGGGCGTTGTCAAAGGCAAACGTGTGGTGATGATTGATGATTCCATTGTTCGTGGGACAACCTCTCGCCGTATCGTTCAGCTTTTGAAAGAAGCAGGTGCGTCTGAGGTTCACGTTGCCATTGGTAGTCCAGCGCTGGCTTATCCATGTTTCTACGGGATTGATATCCAGACGCGTCAGGAGTTGATTGCGGCCAATCATACTGTCGAAGAGACTCGCCAAATCATTGGGGCGGATAGCCTGACCTATCTTTCGATTGATGGCTTGATTGATTCTATCGGAATCGAAACAGATGCGCCGAACGGTGGACTCTGTGTCGCTTACTTTGACGGCGACTACCCAACTCCTCTCTACGACTATGAGGAAGACTATCAAAGAAGTTTGGAAGAAAAGACCAGTTTTTACAAGTAGCCGACTGAAGATTCTCCATAAAGGGAAAGGAAGAGAAGATGACAAATAAAAATGCTTATGCGCAATCCGGTGTGGATGTTGAAGCGGGTTATGAAGTTGTTGAACGAATCAAAAAGCACGTGGCTCGTACGGAGCGTGCGGGTGTTATGGGAGCTCTTGGTGGCTTTGGTGGCATGTTTGACCTTTCAAAAACAGGTGTCAAAGAGCCAGTCTTGATTTCGGGGACAGATGGTGTCGGGACCAAGCTCATGTTGGCCATCAAGTATGATAAGCATGATACGATTGGGCAAGACTGTGTGGCCATGTGTGTCAACGATATTATCGCTGCAGGTGCGGAGCCTCTCTATTTCCTCGACTATGTCGCGATTGGCAAGAATGAACCAGCTAAACTAGAACAAGTCGTTGCTGGTGTGGCAGAAGGTTGTGTTCAGGCAGGCGCTGCTCTCATCGGTGGGGAAACGGCTGAAATGCCTGGTATGTATGGCGAAGATGACTACGACTTGGCTGGTTTTGCGGTCGGTGTGGCTGAAAAATCTCAAATCATAGACGGCTCAAAAGTAGCTGAAGGTGATGTCCTTCTCGGGCTTGCTTCAGGTGGGATTCACTCAAATGGTTACTCCCTCGTGCGTCGTGTTTTTGCCGACTACACAGGTGACGAAGTCTTGCCAGAATTGGAAGGCAAGAAACTCAAGGAAGTCCTTCTTGAGCCAACTCGTATCTATGTCAAGGCTGTCTTACCGCTCATCAAAGAAGAGTTGGTCAACGGTATTGCTCATATCACTGGTGGTGGCTTTATCGAGAATGTCCCTCGTATGTTTGCGGATGACCTGGCTGCTGAGATTGAAGAAGACAAGGTTCCAGTTTTACCGATTTTCAAAGCTCTTGAAAAATACGGTGAAATCAAGCATGAGGAAATGTTTGAAATCTTCAATATGGGTGTGGGACTCATGTTGGCAGTTAGCCCTGAAAATGTAGGCCGAGTCAAGGAATTGCTGGATGAACCAGTCTATGAAATTGGTCGCATCGTCAAGAAAGAAAACGAAAGTGTCATCATCAAATGAAAAAAATAGCGGTTTTTGCCTCTGGTAATGGCTCAAATTTTCAGGTGATTGCCGAAGAATTTCCGGTGGAGTTTGTTTTTTCAGACCATCGTGACGCCTATGTGCTGGAACGTGCAGACAAGCTCGGCGTCCTGTCCTATGCTTTTGAACTCAAGGAGTTTGAGAACAAGGCGGACTACGAAGCAGCTCTTGTCGAGCTCTTGGAAGAACACCAGATTGACTTGGTTTGTTTGGCGGGTTATATGAAAATCGTCGGCCCAACCTTATTGGCGGCTTATGAAGGTCGAATTATCAACATTCATCCGGCCTACCTGCCAGAATTTCCAGGAGCTCATGGGATTGAGGACGCTTGGAAAGCTGATGTCGCTGAGAGTGGTGTCACCATTCACTGGGTGGACTCTGGTGTAGATACAGGAAAGGTTATCAAGCAAGTCCGAGTGCCACGACTAGCTGATGATACCATCGAAAGCTTTGAAGCTCGCATTCATGAGGCAGAGTACAAGTTGTATCCAGAGGTGCTGGATAGCTTGGGAGTGGAGAGAAGGTAAGAAGTAAATCAAGTTTTGATTGCGCAATCTTGCTAGGAGAAAAAATGATTGAACTGAAATTGGTAGATGAGAGCAGTTTTCAGGCAGTGCTGGATTTGAAAATATCAGAAGCTGATGAACGAGCACGTTTCGTAGCTCCAAATGTTCGCTCTTTAGCTGATGCATGGCTCTACCGGAAAAACGAAGATGTGTTTCCGATGGCAATCTATTGGGATAAGCAAGTGGTTGGCTTTCTCCTGCTAGAAATAGACAAGGATGAAGCGGAATACTTTATCTGGCGGATAATGATTGGTCAGCAGTACCAAGGAAGAGGTTATGGTCGAAAAGCCTTGGAAGTTCTAATCAAAGAGGCCCAGATGGATAGAGTTTGCAGTCATATTACCGCAGATTATGTGGTTGGAAATGAAAAAATGAAGCACCTGTTGACTAGTCTGGGTTTTCAGGAAACAGGATTTATAGAAGAAAATAACGAAGTCGCTATGCGCTTGGATCTAAAGAAAGAGGAATAGAATGACGAAAAAGGCCTTAATCAGCGTCTCAGACAAAGCGGGCATTGTTGAATTTGCCCAAGAACTCAAAAAACTTGGTTGGGACATTATCTCGACAGGTGGGACAAAGGTTGCCCTTGATAATGCTGGAGTTGAGACCATTGCGATCGATGATGTGACGGGCTTCCCAGAGATGATGGACGGTCGTGTCAAGACCCTCCATCCAAATATTCACGGTGGGCTCCTTGCTCGTCGTGACTTGGATAGCCACCTTCAAGCGGCTAAGGACAATAAGATCGAGCTCATTGCCCTTGTAGTGGTCAATCTCTATCCTTTCAAGGAAACGATTCTCAAACCAGATGTGACGTATGCTGACGCGGTTGAAAATATTGATATCGGTGGGCCGTCTATGCTTCGTTCAGCGGCTAAAAACCACGCTAGCGTGACGGTTGTGGTAGACCCTGCTGACTATGCAGTGGTGCTTGACGAATTGGCAGCAAATGGTGAAACGACTTATGAAACTCGCCAACGTTTAGCAGCCAAGGTTTTTCGTCACACAGCGGCTTATGACGCCTTGATTGCAGAATACTTCACAGCTCAAGTCGGAGAAAGCAAACCTGAAAAGCTCACTTTGACCTATGACATCAAACAAGCCATGCGCTATGGGGAAAATCCTCAGCAGGACGCTGACTTCTACCAAAAAGCTTTGCCGACTGACTATTCGATTGCATCAGCGAAACAGCTCAACGGTAAAGAATTGTCCTTCAATAACATTCGTGACGCGGATGCCGCTATCCGTATCATTCGTGATTTCAAAGACCGTCCAACCGTTGTGGCTTTGAAACACATGAATCCATGTGGAATTGGTCAAGCTGATGACATCGAAACTGCTTGGGATTATGCTTATGAATCTGATCCAGTCTCTATCTTTGGTGGGATTGTCGTCCTTAATCGTGAGGTGGATGCTGCTACTGCTGAGAAGATGCACGGCGTTTTCCTCGAAATCATCATCGCACCGAGCTATACGGATGAAGCGCTAGCTATTTTGACCAACAAAAAGAAAAACTTGCGCATCCTTGCCTTGCCATTTGACGCTCAAGAGGCCAGTGAAGTGGAAGCAGAGTACACAGGTGTAGTAGGTGGACTTCTTGTGCAAAACCAAGACGTGGTCAAAGAAAGTCCAGCAGACTGGCAAGTGGCGACCAAACGCCAACCAACTGAGACAGAAGCAACTGCTCTTGAATTTGCTTGGAAGGCTATCAAGTATGTGAAATCAAACGGAATCATCGTGACCAATGACCACATGACACTTGGTGTTGGCCCTGGTCAAACCAACCGTGTGGCTTCCGTACGTATTGCCATTGAACAAGCCAAAGACCGTCTTGACGGCGCTGTGCTTGCTTCCGATGCCTTTTTCCCATTTGCGGATAACGTGGAAGAAATCGCTAAAGCAGGTATCAAAGCCATCATCCAACCAGGTGGATCCGTCCGTGACCAAGAATCTATTGAAGCAGCGGACAAATATGGCTTGACCATGATTTTCACAGGCGTGAGACATTTTAGACATTAAGAAAACGAAAGGGAAGAAAACAGTTTCTTTCCTTTTTTGACTTAAAATGCTAAGTAAAACAAGATTAAAGCGAACGTTTGTGATATAATGTTAGTAAATAATTCGTAAAAGAGGTTAAGAGATGAAGCTGTTAGTTGTCGGTTCGGGTGGTCGTGAACATGCGATTGCTAAGAAGTTGCTTGAATCAAAAGACGTTGAAAATGTCTTTGTAGATCCTGGAAATGACGGGATGACTCTGGATGGTTTGGAATTGGTAAATATCTCTATTTCCGAACATTCTAAGTTAATTGAGTTTGCAAAGGCCAACGATATTGCTTGGACCTTCATCGGGCCAGATGATGCCCTTGCTGCTGGAATTGTGGATGATTTTAACCAAGCTGGTCTCAAAGCCTTTGGTCCAACAAGATTGGCAGCGGAGCTGGAGTGGTCCAAGGATTTTGCTAAGGAAATCATGGTCAAATATGACGTTCCGACAGCAGCCTACGGCACATTTTCAGATTTCGAGGAAGCCAAGGCCTATATCGAGGAGAAAGGCGCTCCAATCGTCGTCAAGGCGGATGGTTTGGCACTTGGGAAGGGTGTCGTTGTTGCTGAGACAGTTGAGCAAGCGGTCGAAGCCGCTCACGAGATGCTTTTGGACAATAAGTTCGGTGACTCGGGGGCGCGAGTGGTCATCGAGGAATTCCTTGACGGAGAAGAGTTCTCTCTCTTTGCCTTTGTCAATGGGGACAAGTTCTACATCATGCCAACGGCTCAGGATCACAAACGTGCTTACGATGGCGACAAGGGCCCTAACACTGGCGGGATGGGTGCCTATGCGCCAGTTCCTCACTTGCCACAGAGCGTGGTTGACACAGCGGTTGAGACTATTGTCAAGCCAGTCCTTGAAGGAATGATCAAAGAAGGTCGTCCTTATCTGGGCATCCTTTACGCGGGGCTTATCTTGACAGTAGACGGACCTAAGGTTATCGAGTTCAACGCTCGGTTCGGAGATCCAGAAACTCAGATTATTTTGCCTCGTTTGACATCTGACTTTGCACAAAATATCACGGATATTCTCGATGGCAAGGAGCCGAACATCACGTGGACGGACAAGGGTGTGACTCTGGGTGTGGTTGTCGCATCCAAGGGCTACCCGCTAGACTATGAAAAAGGTGTCAAGTTGCCAGCCAAAACCGATGGCGACATCATCACCTACTATGCAGGGGCTAAGTTTGCGGAAAATAGCAGAGCATTGCTCTCAAACGGTGGACGTGTCTATATGCTAGTTACCACAGCAGATACCGTCAAAGAAACCCAAGATATCATCTACAAAGAACTCGACAAACAAAACACAGAAGGCCTCTTCTACCGAACAGATATCGGAAGCAAGGCAATTAAGTAAAGATATAAGAATAACGCGACGAAGTCGCTAAATACGATAATGGTCGTTTGATTTGCGAGCGTTAGCAAGCTAATATAGAGCAATCACCGCCGTTGTGAAAGAACGATTGGCTTATAAGCCAATCGTTCAGGGAAATCGGAAGACCTTGGGCTTCCGATTTAGGCATGAGACACCTTTGGTGGCTGCTGCCGTCCCTCACGACCTAAGGTGATTGTTGAAAGGAAGAAAAAGGAGAATAAATGAAACCAGTAATTTCCATTATCATGGGCTCAAAATCCGACTGGGAAACTATGCAAAAAACAGCAGAAGTTCTAGACCGCTTCGGTGTAGCTTACGAAAAGAAAGTTGTCTCTGCCCACCGTACTCCAGACCTCATGTTCAGACATGCGGAGGAAGCTCGTAGTCGCGGTATCAAGGTCATTATCGCAGGTGCTGGTGGCGCAGCTCACTTACCAGGTATGGTCGCAGCTAAAACAACTCTCCCTGTCATCGGTGTACCAGTCAAATCACGTGCTCTTAGTGGAGTGGACTCGCTCTACTCTATCGTACAGATGCCGGGTGGCGTGCCTGTTGCGACTATGGCTATCGGAGAAGCTGGAGCGACTAACGCTGCCCTCTTTGCCCTCCGTCTCCTGTCAGTAGAGGATCAGGCTATCGCGACAGCATTGGCTGATTTCGCAGAAGAGCAAGGAAAAATCGCAGAGGAGTCTACAAATGAGCTCATCTAAAACAATCGGAATTATCGGTGGCGGTCAGTTGGGTCAGATGATGGCCATTTCTGCTATCTACATGGGGCACAAGGTTATCGCGCTGGATCCCGCGGCGGATTGCCCGGCCTCTCGTGTGGCGGAAATTATCGTGGCTCCTTATAACGATGTGGATGCCCTCCGTCAGTTGGCGGAACGTTGCGATGTCCTGACCTATGAGTTTGAAAATGTCGACGCTGACGGTTTGGACGCTGTTATCAAAGACGGTCAGCTTCCACAAGGTACAGACCTGCTCCGCATCTCTCAAAATCGCATTTTTGAAAAGGACTTCCTCTCAAAAAAGGCACAAGTCACTGTGGCACCCTACAAGGTTGTGACTTCAAGTCAAGATTTGGCAGATATTGACCTTTCTAAAAACTATGTCCTCAAGACGGCGACTGGTGGCTACGATGGGCATGGACAAAAGGTCATTCGCTCGGCAGAAGACTTGAAAGAAGCTTATGCACTAGCGGATTCAGCAGACTGCGTTTTAGAAGAATTCGTCAATTTCGACCTTGAAATTTCTGTCATTGTGTCAGGAAATGGTAAGGATGTGACAGTTTTCCCAGTTCAGGAAAATGTCCACCGCAACAATATCCTGTCTAAAACCATTGTGCCAGCTCGCATTCCAGCAAGCTTAGCAGAAAAAGCCAAAGCTATGGCAGTGCGAATCGCTGAACAGCTCAAGCTGTCTGGAACGCTCTGTGTGGAAATGTTTGCGACAGCTGATGATATCATTGTCAACGAAATCGCGCCACGTCCACATAACTCTGGACATTACTCTATTGAAGCTTGCGACTTCTCGCAGTTTGACACCCATATTTTAGGCGTTCTAGGAGCACCATTGCCAAACATCAAACTACATGCGCCTGCTGTCATGCTCAATGTTCTCGGCCAGCACGTCGAGGTCGCTGAAAAATATGTCGCAGAAAATCCAAGCGCCCACCTCCACCTGTATGGTAAAATAGAAGCGAAGCACAACCGCAAGATGGGGCATGTGACTTTGTTTAGTGATGTACCGGATAGTGTGGTTGAGTTTGGAGAAAGGATTGATTTTTAGGTGAGAATAGCAATTTTAGGTCTTGGGGTTATCGGGACCATTTATGCCTATGCTTTTCAAAAAGCAGGTCATCAGGTAGAGCACGTGCTGAGAGAAAGTAAGAAAAGTACAGCACCAAACATTTTGACAGTTGATTTGCTAGATGGCCGTTATGTTTCCAAAGGTGAAAATAAACAGGATACCTATGCGGTTCATGTGGCGGAAGCTCATGCGGAATATGATTTTATTTTTATCAGTGTGCGCCATGGTTTTGTAAAAGAAGCTGTGGAAACCTTGCGAGAAAATCAGATTAAAGGAACTCTCGTTTTCTTCTGTAATTTCTGGAATACGCGAGAGGAAGTAGAGAAATGGGCAGGGGAGTATGACTATATTCTCGCATTTCCTACAGCTGGTGGTCATATGAATAAGGATCATTTAGATGGCGTCTTATTCGACCATTTAATGTTAGAAGGGGAGAAAAAAGCACACATCCCCAATTATGCTGACTTGACGGATTTGCTGACTTCAGCAGATTTGAAGTGGGAGGTTCCCCATGATATGGTCGAGTGGATTTGGATTCACATGGCGATTAATGCGGGTGTCACTTCGACAGCTGCACGCTCGGGAAATCTAGAAAATCCAGAAAAATTGGCTTTGAACTTGATGAACAGTTCTTCGGAATTATCATTAGCCATCAAGACCATTCGAGAGGCTTTGAAAGTCGTAGGAGCGCGTGGTGTGAATTTGAAACTTTACAAAGCAGAACTCTTGCCTTATAAAATTCCTGTTTGGATTGCAGGGAAGGCCATGAAAGCTATGTTTGCGAAAAATGAGCTGACCCGAAAAATCATGACCTTACATAATGATAAACAAGATATCTTTTACTGTTGTCAAAGTGTCTATCTGACAGGTCAGGAGTTATGCGTTGAGATGCCTATTCTAGAAGCCAATATGAAGGGGATTTCTGTCTAGAGTATTCTGGTTGTGCAATGGTTTTATTGAACAAGATAAGACTGTGGAGCAGTCGTTGAAGTCTTGTATACTAGTGGCAATCACGAAAAGGTGAAAGGCAAGTATGAAGAGTTAGTAGCTCAGTACCCAGAAAACTATTTTGCGATTTATGATTTGCCACTGGATACGGATTTGAATACGCTAGATCATTGTCCATTTGTGTGGATTGGAAAAGAAGAATTTGAATAAGAAATTATGGATTATATTACTTTTAAAACAAAGTTGTTTGAATATTTGGGACTTCAGGTAGATACGCCAGGCGATAAAATACACTTTAAGGTGAAAAATTCAGTATATGTAGGTAAAGAATTATTGATGTTTGATAATGAATAAATGGAGAAATTGTTTTTCTCTGAATAGGTTACACTAAACTAGACAGAAATTATAAAGTGTTCTACACTAACAC
>NZ_JAUMZR010000022.1:0-32852 GCF_030528045.1 Streptococcus sp. | reverse complement strand
GCTTTTGAAAGTCATATTTGATTTGTATTCCCATGCAATTCTTACACTTGGGAGGCTGGTAGTCTAATGTGGCTATTAGCTCAATGTGAGTCTCATGTTTCAAGGCTTTGTTTAGGGTGATATTTTTGTCTTTCATTCCGATGAGTTGTGTGGTATGATGAATATGTTCCATAAGATCCTTTCTAATGATGGTTTGAGTGCTTTTCATTATAAGTCTTATGGGACTTTTTGTGTATTCAAAAAGCTCCATAATTTCCATAGTGGTTTTTACCCACTACAGATATTATAGAGCCCCTTTTTCTATGCAAACGGAGTTATAAAGAAATTTATGTAGAAATGAACATTCTATTGGAAATTCTATTTACTATAAGTTATAATGATAAAGCTGTTATGTTAGATTAAGTATGAATATAAAGGAGAAATGATGAAGAAAAAAATTTTTAATCAATCTTTTTCCCGCTTTTCAATTAGAAAGTTAAGTGTTGGGACCTGTTCGGTATTGCTAGGAACTTTTATGGTCATGGCTACTTCTCCAGTGCAAGCGGATGAAGCTCAAGTTAACAATAAGGAACAACAAACGCAGGCGGAAATTCAACAGAAGGAAAAAAGTGTTGAGAATGGACAGGAAATCATTTCTGAGCCTCAAAAAGAGGTAGCACAGAACGAAGCGGTTAAGGAGCTGGAGGATAAAGCTGGACCGTCCAAAACAGAAGTATCTGCCCCAGTTGCTCAGAGCCAACCAGTTTCTCAAGTTGACAATGCGAAGGAGGAAAGTCAGCCCTCTTTAGATGAGGAGAAAAAGCAATCTCTAGAATCAACTCAAACTGAGCAGAAAAACAAGGAAGAAGGCAGTTCTAGTGGGAAAACTTCTTCAAGACGCAAGAGATCGCTAGATGAAGTCAATGCAGAATTTGAAACTCATTCGCCAATCAAAGATATCCATGCTGTAGATAGTGTTCGTGAGTCCTTGACTTTTAGTATTACTGGACACGAAGCAGACTATTCTGGTGGGTATATCAAAATTCATTTCCAAAATGGGAAAGCTATTAAATTGACCCCTTCTCCAGTTGGTGGTGTAAAGTTCAGCCAAGAAAAAACGAATGGGGATCTTGATTTAAAGATAGAACTGCGAATCTGAGAGGTGGAGCAAACTATAACTTCGTCTATACTTTTCAGATAGATCCTCTGACGCATAACTGGGGAGGCGCTGTCCAAGCCATTGGGCCAGACCATAAGGTGACCGCAACTGCTAAGCTCCATGACAAAAATGGCAATGTCCTCAAAGAACTTGGAAGTATTGAACACACATGGAAAGTCTTAGAAAACGGTGTAGGTGGTCTGACACCAATGTCTAACAATCAGGTCATTGGCTACGATCGGAACAATGATGGTATCGTTGACGATGATTCGTCGGTTGTATCCTACTATCTATTTAATGGTGCGAAAGATCCTAAGAATAATACGGCAAGAAATGATTACTTCAACTATGGGAATGGTGTTTTTGATGGTCGTATGATCAATGGTATGGGGATTAGTGATGTCGGGGGGCATATCATTGATCCTGTCACATCTTTTACCTATAATATAGAGTTAAAAGAAGGTTATGAATTGACAGATGAAGCCAAAGCTTTGGGATGGACTGCCGATGCGACGGGTTACCATCTGACGATTAACAGAACTAACAATCCGCTTCAAGATATCAATAACAATAAAAATAAGTTCATTCCAATTTCTTTCAAGTTAAAGAATGCCAAAGTAGCAGATATCAATAGAAAAGCGCAAAACCTTACTGTGACGGGGATCTATACAAAAGCAGATGGGACTAGTTATCAAAATACGGCTGTTCTCCCCTATACTCTCTTTGTTCAAAAAACTGATCAGCCAGAATCTTCTCTCTTTGAGTTTAGACACTATAATCAGTCTGATTCGGAGATAATTCGTTCTTATGGTGAAACAGAATACCGTTCTTATGTTCGGCTCTCTTCGGTCGCTGAGGTTGAAAAAGATTATCTTATCAATGACTATACTGTCACTCATAAAATACAGGACCCACGAGAGTCTTATCGGGAAGTCAATGCGATTGAGGAGCGTTATTGGAATGAATTTTTCTCTTCACCGGATGCATCCGTAGAAGTATACAATAAAGCTACAGGTGAGTTGTTAGGGATTTTTAATAGTAACACCCGTAGTCTACGATTGACGGAAGAGCAAGATGTGAAGGAACTGGAGTACAAGTTTAAAAATATCAAGATGAGGAAGTCCTCAACAAATGATACATCAATGTTTGTTTTCCAGACCCAAACACGCTTTAATAATTGGGAAAGTCTCTATAAAGATTCGACAATCAGTAAGTTGGATTCTAGAACGGATTTCACTTTTAAGAATACTAGCAACGCTGTTTCTTTATCTCAAACGGCCTCAGCCGAATTAACACGCGTTAGCCAGCAAATTTCGATGATTGGACGACGTCGAACAGATGTCTTTAATCGACACACAGATGCTTCTGGTTTTAAAGAAGATTTTATCACAAGGACTGCGGGTAAAGAAACTCCTACTCAGAACTTCGCAAACTTGACAGGAGTTTACCATCTGGCTTATTTGGCTGACCCTCAATTAAACTTTAGTGGAAACCCTAATTTTAAGGTTTATTATAATTACAAAGATACTGGGAAAACTCTCTACTATGCCCAAGTAAAGGGGACTCCAGACTCCCCCATGCCTGCAACACTTTTGAAGTTGGAAAACAAGACAATTCCAAATGGGACCTACACCTATAAAGCGATTGCTTTTTGGGACGAGGAACTTCCTGACGTTCAAGCTCAGAATGGTTATGACTTGGGGGAGCTTGACGGCATTACAGTTACCTCGAAAAATTCAGTTTCTTATGACTTCGATGTGATCGTACAGGCTTCTGAAGCGAGCGGAGTCTACTCTGAAGTGAAAAGGGCGACAGATCAACACTTTGCCTATAATACTCAAGAACATTATCCTGGTGATGAGATTGATTTCAGAGTGACCTATAAAAACGCAGCGAAACAGCCTGTTTCAGACGTTTATGTTTTGTCATCCTTGCCGATGAAAGGTGATAAACAGCTAGAATCCAGAAATCGTGGCTCTGAATTTACAGTGAGTTTGACAAAAGCTTTAACACCACCTTCAGGCTGGGAAGTTCAATATAGTCGTACTGCGGGTACTGCTGCGGAAATTAATGCTTCACAATGGCTCACAGCGGATCAAGTGTCGGATTGGTCAGAGATTCGTGCAGTTCGTTGGCATTCGACTACTCCGGTTGGTGCTGGAAGTAGGGTTCAATTTCCTATCGATAGAGCAGTTATCGGGCAAGATACTGCCCCAGGTGCTACGGCTTATCTTTCTTCGGCACTGGCAAATGGCAGTTCCAAGTACACTGAGTCCAATAATGTTTCAATCCAAATGTCCACCAAACTGTCATCTGCAAGTTTCACCTTTGTGGATGTAAATGATCCGTCTAAGGAAGTGCAACTAGGACAGGTAGACACAGTTGTAGGCAAACCTAATGGACCAATTTCTTATGATCCTGTTCGTCGAATTAAGGAATTAGAAGATGCAGGATATGAACTGATTAGTAACGATTTTACAGATCATACCTTTGGTGACTCGGCTAGCCCAAGACAATTCAAGTTTCAGTTTAGACACAAGATTACAGAACTAACCGAAACTGTTCGTGGAACTCGAGAGATTGATTTTGAATATCTCAAAAAAACAAACCATTCTGATTTATCACCCCTTCCTCCAAAACATGTTGAGACTCATTCGTTTACTCGCACGAAGAGAATTGATCAGGTTTTGGCGAAACTACAACCAAATGATGCGACAGCAGGTGTGACATACTCAGCCTGGTCTGCAGACCAAACTTGGTCTCAAGTGATTTCTCCTGAAATTCCTGGCTATTATCCAAGAGAGGATATTGATGCAAACACAATGTCGGGAGAAGGAGCTCTCTATGAATATTTAATGAACGCGGATGATCCTAGAGATGAAGAATTGGAAAAAGAATTTACCTGGTATCGGGTGGTGTATTATGTTCCGCTTCCAGTTGTTCCATCAGCAAGTGCAGCGAAATCTAAAGGCCTTCAAGGGCAGAAGCAGGCAGCAACGATTCGATTTGATGAGGATAGAGCAAGCGAGAGCGAGGTCCACTTTACAAAAGGGACAACAACCATTAATGGAGCAAAGAAATCCGTTGACCTAGTCCAAAGTAGTGTCTTTCTTTATGATGAGAATGGACAAAAGGTAACTTCGTTAACCATTGCCAACCAAGGGACGTACGATTTAGATCTTGTAAATAAAACAATTGTCTTTACTCCACTGAAAACCTTCTATGGTCCGGCGACTCCAGTTCGAGTTGGAGTGGTGGATAAAAATGGAGAGTCGACTGTAACGACCTATACCCCAGTTGTTGAGAAAGTAACGCCAACTGGTACAGGTGATAAGACAGAAGGTCTGCAAGGTCAGGTACAAGAAGGTAAAGTGACCTTCACTCCAGGCCATGACTCTGTTCCATTCCCAGCTGATTCAACTCCACTATTTGACAATGGTACAACTGTGAAAGAAGTGCCAAATGTTGGTAAATTCGAAGTGGACGCAGAAGGTAAGGTAACCTTCACCCCAGATAAGCAATTCAAGGGCGAAACACCAGAACTTGAATTGACTCGTGTGGATGCCAACGGAACTCCTGTTACTGTCAAGTACCAAGCAGTAGTGAAAGAAGTAGTTCCAACTTCAACGGACGCCACTTCAAATGGTATCCAAGGTCAACCGCAAAAGGGTACCCCAACCTTCACAGAAGGTAATCCGACTGTTCCAATTGATGATATGAAACCAATGACTTTCGAAGATGGACAGTCAACGAAGACCGTTTCAGGTGTAGGTGAATACAGCATCAATCCAGATGGCTCTATTACCTTTACGCCAGAAAAACAATATGTTGGTACACCAACTCCAGTCACAGTGAAACGTGTGGATAAGAATGGCACCTCAGTCACTGCGACCTATACCCCAACAGTGACCAAGGTAACCCCAACCAGCACTAACGCAACCAGCACAGGTCCTCAGGGTGTTCCACAAACAGGCACTCCAAGCTTCCAAGGTGGCGACCCACTGGTTCCAATCGATGAAACAGTCGAGCCAACCTTCGACGATGGAAGCAAAGAGAAGTCTATTCCAGGTCAAGGAAGCTACACGATTGCGCCAGATGGAACTGTAACTTTCACGCCAGATAAACAGTTTGTCGGAAACCCAGATCCAGTCACAGTCAAACGTGTAGATAAGAACGGCACCCCAGTTACTGCAACCTACAGTCCAGAGTTTACGAAAGTAACCCCAACTGGTTCAGGTGATAAGACAGAAGGTCTGCAAGGTCAAGTCCAAGAAGGTAAAGTGACCTTCACTCCAGGCCATGACTCTGTTCCATTCCCAGCTGATTCAACTCCACTATTTGACAACGGTACAACTGTGAAAGAAGTGCCAAATGTTGGTAAGTTCGAAGTGGATGCAGATGGTAAGGTGACCTTCACCCCAGATAAGCAATTCAAGGGTGAAACACCAGAACTTGAATTGACTCGAGTAGATGCCAACGGAACTCCTGTTACGGTCAAGTACCAAGCGGTGGTGAAAGAAGTAGTTCCAACCAGCACTAACGCAACGAGCACAGGTCCTCAGGGTGTTCCACAAACGGGCACTCCAAGCTTCCAAGGTGGCGATCCATTGGTTCCAATTGATGAAACAGTCGAGCCAACCTTCGCAGATGGAAGCAAAGAGAAGAATATTCCAGGCCAAGGAACTTACACGATTGCACCAGACGGAACTGTAACTTTCACTCCAGACAAACAGTTTGTCGGAAACCCAACTCCAGTCACAGTGAAACGTGTAGATAAGAATGGTACAGAGGTTACTGCAACCTACAGTCCAGAGTTTACTAAGGTAACCCCAACTAGCGCTAACGCAACGAGCACAGGTCCTCAAGGACTTCCACAAACAGGTACCCCAAGCTTCCAAGGTGGTGACCCACTGGTTCCAATCGATGAAACTGTGGCAGCAACATTTGAAGATGGATCAACTGAAAAAGTGATTCCAGGTGAAGGAACTTATGCAATCTCACCAGATGGCACCGTCACCTTCACTCCAGAGACAGACTTTGTAGGAAAAGGAACAGGCGTAACGATTGTCCGTAAGGATAAGAACGGAACTCCAGTTACTGCAAGCTATCGCCCGACAGTTGTAGATCCATCTACTGGTCATGACACGACTTCTACAGGAGCAAAAGGCCAACCACAAGTGGCAACCCCAACGTTTGAAGGGTATATCAATCCGACTGTTCCACCAACCTTTGAGGACGGTAGCACGACGATGGTTGTTCCGGGTGAAGGAAGCTATACAATTGATAAAGATGGTCACATTACCTTTACTCCAGAACCAGACTTTGTTGGTACAGCTAAAGGATTGGTTGTGAAACGTTTGGATGTGTATGGAAATTTAGTTACTGCTCGCTACACACCGACTGTCCTTGGACAAACACAAGTGAGTGATGCGACATCAGAAGGTCTTAAAGGTCAAACTCAGACTGGTAAACCAAACTTTACAGGTGATGTCGATCTGACAGTTCCGCCAACCTTTGAAGATGGATCAACTGAAAAAGTCGTTCCAGGCGAAGGAACTTATGTAATCTCACCAGATGGCACCGTCACATTTACCCCTGAGGCAGACTTTGTAGGACAAGCCAAAGGTGTGAAAGTGATCCGTAAAGATCGCAATGGAAATATCATTTCAGGATTCTATACTCCAACAGTAGTAGAACTTCCAGAGCAAGTGAAGCAGTCTGATAAAAAAGAACTTTCAGTACCTGATTCGAAACCAGATCAATTGACTCAAAACATCTCTGTAGAAAAAAATCAACTTCCAAATACAGGAAGTCAAGAAGATGGTTTGAAAACTCTAGGAATTCTGACAGCCCTAGCAGGTGCCATGACACTTGGATTGCTAGGTAAAAAGAAACGAAACGATGAATCAGACTAATCATTTTTAAGAACCGAGAAATCGGTTCTTTTTTATGACATTTGTCATATTTCCTAGTGACAGAAGCATCTAGCTCCGCTAACTTCAAAGGACTATAATTGAAGTATGAAATGGAGGAAGAAGAAATGAAAAATAAAATGATTGTCGCAGTGAGTTTAGTAGCAGCAGGAGTTATGACCTATCTCATGTTTTCAGGATTGGACGAGGGTTTCTATCATTTTCCTTGGGAGCTCTTTGCTGGCTTTGGAATGATGTCTTGGCTTGTCAGAGAAGGTTTGAAATTAGTCAGAGATGTGAAAAAGGAGTTTGAGGAATGAAAAAAGCAATCATCTATTTCTTTATCGGCCTGTCACTCTTGGTATGGTTAGTGGAAATGTTTACTGGTTGGTTTGACCAAACCTTGCTTCGGCAATTCATTCGTGGTGCTTGGGGTTTTGGATTTATGATTTTCGTTGTTTTCCCTATGGGAATGAAGTGGTTGAAAGGAGAAACTCATGACTGTGATTAAAGTTGAGAAATTGAGTAAGAAAATAAAAGACAAGGAGATCTTGCGGAACATCTCCTTTGAAATCAACGATGGTGAATGTATCGCCTTGATCGGGCCTAACGGAGCAGGGAAGACAACCTTGATTGATTGCCTCTTGGGCGATAAGTTCATGAGCTCAGGTCAGATAGCCATTCAAGGGTTTGCACCAACAGATCCTCGATTAAAACAGCTTATTTCTGTCTTGCCTCAAGAAAATGCAGTTGTCCAAAGCTTAAAAGTGAAAGAACTTCTATCATTTTTCAAGTCACTTTATCCCGACAGTCTTTCAGACAAAGAAATTGATGACTTGCTAAGATTCTCAGACAAGCAGAAAAATCAGCTAGCGGGCAAGTTGTCTGGTGGGCAAAAACGTTTGCTCTCTTTCGTGTTGACTTTAATAGGTCGTCCGAAAATTCTATTTTTAGACGAGCCAACTGCTGCCATGGATACCTCGACACGTCAGCATTTTTGGGAAATTGTCAATCAGTTAAAGAAAAATGATGTGACCATTGTCTATTCTTCTCACTACATCGAAGAGGTGGAACATACGGCTGATCGCATTTTGGTCCTCCACAAGGGAGAATTGATTCGCGATACGACGCCTTATGCCATGCGTGGTGAAGAACAAGAAAAACATTTTACGGTACCTCTAACTTATCAGGAAGTTATCAGCACTTTGGACCAGGTTCAAGAGCTTGAAATCAAGCAAAATGCTCTTTCCTTCACAACAAAAGAAGCCAGCCAGGTATGGAAATTTTTGCAAGAGCAGGGCTGCACGATCGAAGAAATTGAAGTTCGCAATCGAACTCTATTAGACAGCATTTTTGAAACGACTCAAGATTAAAGGAGATTGACGATGAAAAATATGACAAGTCTCATGAAAGTGGAAATCATTCAGATGAAACGGCAAGCAGTCTACTACTTGCTATCCATCGGACTCCCAAGTGTGTTTTACCTTATATTCTCTGGTATGATGTCAGGATCAGATATTCCAGAAATTGCTCTTCAAGCCTATCTTTTTGCCATGACGCTCTTTAGTATCATGTCAAGTGCTTTTTTCAGTATCCCTAGCACACTCGAGTCTGATAAGACAAACAACTGGCAAAAATTGATTCAACATTCTCCAGTATCTATGGTAGAATATTATGTATCAAAACTGTTCAGTACTTTGCTGACTTTCTTGTTATCAATTATAGTTGTCTTTTCGGTTGGTCATTTTGTCCGTGGAGTGACTCTGCCTTGGCTTGATTGGATGGTGATTGGAGTTATGTTGCTGGTCGGAAGCGTGGTCGTTATCAGCATGGGGGTATTGGTAAGCTTGCTTCCCAGTGCTCAATTGATGACGGTGATTGGAAATATTGCCTATATCGCTTTGGCTGTCCTAGGTGGACTCTGGTTCCCTTTGAGTTCCTTCCCAGAATGGCTCCAATCCATTGGAAAACTGACCCCAACCTATCAACTGATGCAGGTTGTCTCTGCTTATTTGGAGCACCACGAGTTTAACATTCTTGCTGCCTTGGTTGTACTAGGTTATACAGTTTTCTTTGGTGTCTTGGTCATTCAACTGAAAAAACGGATCGAGGTAAAATAAATCTATGTTGGAAAAATTAAAAAACACTCATTATATGTTTCATATTTCAACAGTGTTTATCATCTTTCCTATAGCGGGTGTCATCGTTGGAGAGTACCCGCTTTCAACCTTGTTATGGACTATACTATTTGTCCTAGCTTTCTATTCGGTTTTAGTCAGTCAGAATCGCACTGTGCAGTGGCTGGCTTGGTGGATCATGTTCGCCTACATTTTTTACAGTTCCGTCTGGCTGAATGCGAGCTTTGCTTGGTTTATATTTTATTTATCCAATCTCCTCATTTACCAACTGGATGAGATATCTTTTCACTCTTGGCGTTTTGTCAGTTTTATTGTCTTGCAACCCTTGATTTTAACTGGAATCTACATGGTTGATCAAGTTAGTCCCTGGCAACTGCTCTTTTTCTTGGTGACTTTTGTCTTTTCTGATGCCTTGACTTTTGGTCTCTATCGAATTCGAATGACGGAAGAATTAAAAGAAGAAAAGAGAAAGCAAAATGCCAAACTTAATCTTTTCTTGGCTGAAAATGAACGCAGTCGTATCGGTCAGGATCTCCATGACAGTCTAGGCCATACCTTTGCTATGTTGAGTGTGAAGACAGATCTTGCCCTACAACTTCTTCAAATGCAGGCCTATCCTCAAGTGGAAAAAGAATTAAAAGAAATTCATCAGATCAGTAAAGAATCCATGAATGAAGTTCGTACAATTATCGAAAATCTTAAAACCAGAACCCTTGCTTCCGAATTTGCGACAGTTAAAAAAATGCTGGAAATTGCAGGAATTGAAACGGGAATCAATCACCAACTAGATACAGCTAGCCTAACTCAGGAGTTAGAATCGACGGCCTCCATGATTTTACTTGAGTTAGTGACCAACATCATCAAACATGCCAAAGCATCGAAAGCTTACTTGAAATTAGAACGAACTGAGAAAGAACTCATTCTAACAGTGAGAGATGATGGATGTGGCTTTGCTTCTCTAAAAGGAGATGAACTCCATACCGTTCGAGACCGTGTCCTTCCTTTTTCAGGAGAAGTAAAGGTGATCAGTCAGAAACATCCGACTGAAGTGCAGGTTCGGCTACCTTATAAGGAGAGAAACTAAGATGAAACTACTTGTTGCAGAAGATCAAAGTATGTTGCGAGATGCTATGTGCCAGTTGCTTACCTTTCAACCAGATGTAGATTCTGTCCTACAAGCCAAGGATGGCCAAGAAGCAATCCAACTTTTAGAAAAAGAGTCTGTGGATATTGCCATTCTTGACGTAGAAATGCCTGTTAAGACAGGCCTCGAAGTCTTGGAGTGGATACGAGCAGAAAAGCTAGAAACAAAGGTAGTTGTGGTGACGACCTTCAAACGTCCCGGATATTTTGAACGTGCGGTCAAGGCTGGAGTGGATGCTTATGTCTTGAAAGAAAGAAGCATTGCAGACCTCATGCAAACCTTGCACACTGTTCTCGAAGGACGCAAGGAATATTCGCCTGAATTGATGGAAGTGGTGATGACGCATCCTAACCCGTTAACAGAGCAAGAAATCGCTGTTTTAAAGGGAATTGCTCAGGGCTTGTCTAATCAAGAAATCGCAGATCAGCTTTATCTATCAAATGGAACCGTCCGAAACTATGCCACCAATATTCTTTCGAAACTAGATGCTGGTAATCGAACAGAGGCAGCCAACATTGCAAAAGAATCTGGTTGGCTTTGATGAGAAGGGTTAAAAAATTCCGAAATGACAACTTGAATCAAAGGAAAACCATACTAGAAAGGAGGAGGCAAATTGTCTCCTTTTCTGGTTTAGAAAAGCGGTGAAAGCTAGTGTCAAAGAGTTAAAAGATCAGAATAAAAATGAAAAATATCTTGACAATGAAGGAAAAATTGTGTTACAATAATAGACGGTACTTTTTACTTTTGGTCTCTCAAAAGTGTACAGGGACGTGCTGACAAATGTTGCAAAAGTACACACAGATGGTAGCTGTCACCAAGTGTATCATCACCAAAAATAAAAAAACACAGGAGAATGTAGATGCCTACAATTAACCAATTGGTTCGCAAACCGCGTAAATCAAAAGTAGAAAAATCTAAATCACCAGCTTTGAACGTTGGTTACAACAGTCATAAAAAAGTTCAAACAAACGTTTCTTCACCACAAAAACGTGGTGTTGCAACTCGTGTGGGAACAATGACACCTAAAAAACCTAACTCTGCCCTTCGTAAATTCGCTCGTGTACGTTTGAGCAACCTTATCGAAGTTACTGCCTACATCCCAGGTATCGGACACAACTTGCAAGAGCACAGCGTGGTGCTTCTTCGTGGTGGACGTGTAAAAGACCTTCCAGGGGTACGTTACCATATCGTCCGTGGTGCACTTGATACTGCAGGTGTTAACGATCGTAAACAAGGCCGTTCTAAATACGGTACTAAACGTCCAAAAGCATAAGGAAAGGGGATAAAGAGAAATGAGTCGTAAAAATAGAGCTCCAAAGCGTGATGTATTGCCAGATCCGCTTTACAATTCACAACTAGTTACTCGTCTTATCAACCGCGTTATGCTTGATGGTAAACGTGGTACAGCTGCTTCAATCGTTTACGGTGCTTTTGAGCAAATCAAAGAAGCTACTGGAAACGATGCACTTGAAGTATTTGAAACAGCTATGGAAAACATCATGCCTGTACTTGAAGTACGTGCACGTCGTGTTGGTGGATCTAACTACCAAGTCCCAGTTGAAGTTCGTCCAGAACGCCGTACAACACTTGGACTTCGTTGGTTGGTAACCATCGCTCGCCTTCGTGGTGAACACACAATGCAAGACCGTCTTGCAAAAGAAATCTTGGACGCTGCGAACAACACTGGTGCAGCAGTTAAGAAACGTGAAGACACTCACCGTATGGCTGAAGCTAACCGTGCCTTCGCACACTTCCGTTGGTAATAAAATGAGACTAAGAGCGGCAAAGGCCCAAGGCAAAAATAGGAAACTGATGCAGTGTTCCGTGAACACAAAGCAGTTTATCTTTTTTGCACCGGGCCTCGCTCGGGTTCAAATCAGTTAACTTGAGCTTCTAGCCCGAGTTCAATTCAACTTGTATACAAGTTGAAACCAACAAAAACAAGATAAACATTGAGAACGGGTAGGTCCTGCCTATCCGTTTTTATTAAAATCGTGTTATAATAGAATAGAAATTAAAATAAATAGGAGAAACAAACCTCATGGCACGCGAATTTTCACTTGAAAAAACTCGTAATATCGGTATCATGGCTCACGTCGATGCCGGTAAAACAACAACTACTGAGCGTATTCTTTACTACACTGGTAAAATCCACAAAATCGGTGAAACTCACGAAGGTGCGTCACAAATGGACTGGATGGAGCAAGAGCAAGAACGTGGTATCACTATCACATCTGCTGCGACAACAGCTCAATGGAACAACCACCGCGTAAACATCATCGACACACCAGGACACGTGGACTTCACAATCGAAGTACAACGTTCTCTTCGTGTATTGGACGGTGCGGTTACTGTTCTTGACTCACAATCAGGTGTTGAGCCTCAAACTGAAACAGTTTGGCGTCAAGCAACTGAGTACGGAGTTCCACGTATCGTATTTGCTAACAAAATGGACAAAATCGGTGCTGACTTCCTTTACTCAGTAAGCACACTTCACGACCGTCTTCAAGCAAACGCACACCCAATCCAATTGCCAATCGGTGCTGAAGATGACTTCCGCGGTATCATCGACTTGATCAAGATGAAAGCTGAAATCTATACTAACGACCTTGGTACAGATATCCTTGAAGAAGATATTCCAGCTGAATACCTTGACCAAGCTCAAGAATACCGTGAAAAATTGGTTGAAGCAGTCGCTGAAACTGATGAAGACTTGATGATGAAATACCTTGAAGGTGAAGAAATCACTAACGAAGAATTGAAAGCTGCTATCCGTAAAGCAACTATCAACGTTGAATTCTTCCCAGTATTGTGTGGTTCTGCCTTCAAGAACAAGGGTGTTCAATTGATGCTTGATGCGGTTATCGACTACCTTCCAAGCCCACTTGATATCCCAGCAATCAAAGGTATCAACCCAGATACAGACGAAGAAGAAACTCGTCCAGCATCTGACGATGAGCCATTCGCAGCTCTTGCCTTCAAGATCATGACGGACCCATTTGTAGGTCGTTTGACATTCTTCCGTGTATACTCAGGTGTTCTTCAATCAGGTTCTTACGTATTGAACACTTCTAAAGGTAAACGTGAACGTATCGGACGTATCCTTCAAATGCACGCTAACAGCCGTCAAGAAATTGACACTGTTTACTCAGGTGATATCGCTGCTGCCGTTGGTTTGAAAGATACTACAACTGGTGACTCATTGACAGATGAAAAAGCTAAAATCATCCTTGAGTCAATCAACGTTCCAGAACCAGTTATCCAATTGATGGTTGAGCCAAAATCTAAAGCTGACCAAGACAAGATGGGTATCGCCCTTCAAAAATTGGCTGAAGAAGATCCAACATTCCGCGTTGAAACAAACGTTGAAACTGGTGAAACAGTTATCTCAGGTATGGGTGAGCTTCACCTTGACGTCCTTGTTGACCGTATGCGTCGTGAGTTCAAAGTGGAAGCGAACGTAGGTGCTCCTCAAGTATCTTACCGTGAAACATTCCGCGCTTCTACTCAAGCACGTGGATTCTTCAAACGTCAGTCTGGTGGTAAAGGTCAATTCGGTGATGTATGGATTGAATTTACTCCAAACGAAGAAGGTAAAGGATTCGAATTCGAAAACGCAATCGTCGGTGGTGTGGTTCCTCGTGAATTTATCCCAGCGGTTGAAAAAGGTTTGGTAGAATCTATGGCTAACGGTGTTCTTGCAGGTTACCCAATGGTTGACGTTAAAGCTAAACTTTACGATGGTTCATACCACGATGTCGACTCATCTGAAACTGCCTTCAAGATCGCGGCTTCACTTGCTCTTAAAGAAGCTGCTAAGTCAGCACAACCAGCTATCCTTGAGCCAATGATGCTTGTAACCATCACTGTTCCAGAAGAAAACCTTGGTGATGTTATGGGGCACGTAACTGCTCGTCGTGGACGTGTAGATGGTATGGAAGCTCACGGTAACAGCCAAATCGTTCGTGCTTACGTTCCACTTGCTGAAATGTTCGGTTACGCAACAGTTCTTCGTTCTGCATCTCAAGGACGTGGTACATTCATGATGGTATTTGATCACTACGAAGATGTACCTAAGTCAGTACAAGAAGAAATCATTAAGAAAAACAAAGGTGAAGACTAATCAGTCCTCACTCTAGAAGGAAGTCACTTAGTGGCTTCCTTTTTTGTCTTTAACTATTCATTTTTGCTGAATATAGTATACGAATTTGATCGCTAAGTGAGAAAAATACTAATTCTACCAAGAAAGAAAATATTCTAATTTGATAAATTAAAATAAATAAAGGTTCCTAATTCCGTAGAAAAGTTAATAAAAATGAGGAAAAGATTCATAAATACACTTTTAGATAGAAAATTCAGAAAATTAACTCTTTTGCCTTGAAAATTTTTGAAAAAATGGTATGATAGTAACAAGCTATTTTTTTAAAAGAAGAGAAAGGGGAATAATGGAGAAAATCAGTTTAGAATCTCCTAAGACGGGGTCGGACCTAGTTTTGGAAACACTTCGGGACTTAGGGATTGATACCATTTTTGGTTATCCTGGTGGTGCGGTCTTGCCTTTGTATGATGCGATATACAATTTTAAAGGCATTCGCCACATCTTGGGACGCCATGAGCAAGGTTGTTTGCACGAAGCTGAAGGATATGCCAAATCAACTGGAAAGTTGGGCGTTGCCGTCGTCACGAGTGGACCGGGAGCAACTAATGCCATTACAGGGATTGCAGATGCCATGAGCGATAGCGTTCCCCTTTTGGTCTTTACAGGTCAGGTTGCGCGAGCTGGAATTGGGAAAGATGCTTTTCAGGAGGCGGACATCGTGGGTATTACCATGCCCATTACCAAATACAATTACCAAGTTCGTGAGACAGCAGATATTCCCCGTATCATTACGGAAGCCGTGCATATCGCAACGACAGGTCGTCCAGGTCCAGTTGTGATTGACTTACCAAAGGATGTATCAGCTCTAGAGACAGATTTCATTTATTCACCAGAGGTGAATTTACCAAGTTACCAACCGACGCTTGATCCGAATGACATGCAAATCAAGAAAATCTTGAAGCAATTGTCAAAAGCCAAGAAACCTGTTTTGTTAGCAGGTGGTGGTATCAGCTATGCGGAAGCTTCTAAGGAGCTCAATGAATTTGCTGAACGTTACCAGATTCCAGTAGTCACTAGTCTTTTGGGGCAAGGAACCATTGCAACGAGTCATCCGCTCTTCCTAGGGATGGGAGGCATGCACGGTTCTTTCGCAGCCAACATTGCAATGACGGAAGCGGACTTTATGATTAGTATTGGTTGCCGTTTCGATGACCGCTTGACCGGGAACCCCAAGACCTTCGCGAAAAATGCTAAGGTTGCCCATATCGATGTTGACCCAGCTGAGATTGGTAAGATTATCAGTGCAGATATTCCTGTAGTGGGGGATGCTAAGAAAGCCTTGCAGATGCTACTGGCAGAACCAACTGTTCATAACAATACTGAAAAGTGGATTGAAAAAGTCACCAAGGACAAGAATCGAGTTCGTTCTTATGATAAGAAAGGACGTGTGGTTCAACCGCAGGCCGTTATTGAACGCATCGGTGAGTTGACGCATGGGGATGCCATTGTCGTAACTGACGTAGGGCAGCACCAAATGTGGACAGCTCAGTATTATCCTTACCAAAATGAGCGTCAGTTAGTCACTTCAGGTGGTTTGGGTACCATGGGGTTCGGAGTTCCTGCAGCTATCGGAGCCAAGATTGCCAATCCAGAAAAAGAAGTTATCCTTTTTGTTGGTGATGGTGGCTTCCAAATGACCAACCAAGAGCTAGCAATCCTAAACATCTACAAGGTGCCGATTAAGGTTGTCATGTTGAATAACCACTCACTAGGAATGGTTCGTCAGTGGCAGGAATCCTTCTATGAGGGTAGAACTTCCGAGTCAGTCTTTGATACACTTCCTGACTTCCAACTGATGGCACAGGCTTACGGTATTAAAAATTATAAATTTGACAATCCAGAAACGATAGAAAAAGATCTAGAGGCTATTCTGGAGGATGTGCCCATGTTTATCGAGGTGGATATTTCTCGTAAGGAACAGGTCTTACCGATGGTACCAGCTGGTAAGAGCAATCATGAGATGTTGGGGGTGAAGTTCCATGCGTAGAATGTTAACAGCTAGATTGCAAAACCGTTCAGGAGTTTTGAATCGTTTTACAGGTGTCCTTTCTCGTCGTCAGGTCAATATTGAGAGTATCTCAGTTGGTGCGACAGAGAACCCCAATGTATCTCGCATCACCATCATTATTGATGTAGCGTCTCATGATGAAGTAGAGCAAATCATTAAACAGCTCAATCGTCAGATTGATGTGATTCGCATTCGAGATATCACAGATAAACCACACTTGGAAAGAGAAGTTATCTTGGTAAAAGTATCTGCTCCTGCTGAGAAGCGTGCAGAAATCTTGGCCATTATCCAACCTTTCCGTGCAACGGTAGTAGATGTGGCTCCAAGCTCAATCACCATCCAGATGACGGGAAATGCTGAAAAGAGTGAAGCTTTATTACGAGTGATTCGACCATATGGTATTAAAAATATCGCTCGTACGGGCGCAACTGGATTTACCCGCGACTAATACTCTTTGATTTTCAATGAGTATAAAATCCAGCATAAATTTGTTTAACCAGCCTATAAGGCAATAAAAATAGAAAAGAGAGAAAAACTATGGCAGTTCAAATGGAATACGAAAAAGATGTTAAAGTAGCAGCGCTTGACGGTAAAAAAATCGCCGTAATCGGTTATGGTTCACAAGGACATGCGCATGCGCAAAACTTGCGTGATTCAGGTCGTGATGTCATCATCGGTGTGCGTTCAGGTAAATCTTTTGACAAAGCAAAAGAAGATGGATTTGACACTTACACAGTAGCAGAAGCAACTAAATTGGCTGACGTTATCATGATCTTGGCACCAGACGAAATCCAACAAGAATTGTACGAAGCAGAAATCGCTCCAAACTTGGAAGCTGGAAATGCAGTTGGATTTGCTCATGGTTTCAATATCCACTTTGAATTTATCAAAGTTCCTGCAGATGTAGATGTTTTCATGTGTGCTCCTAAAGGACCAGGACACTTGGTACGTCGTACTTACGAAGAAGGATTTGGTGTGCCAGCTCTTTACGCAGTTTACCAAGATGCAACTGGGAATGCGAAAAACATTGCTATGGACTGGTGTAAAGGTGTTGGGGCAGCTCGTGTTGGTTTGCTTGAAACAACTTACAAAGAAGAAACTGAAGAAGATTTGTTTGGCGAACAAGCCGTACTTTGTGGCGGTTTGACTGCCCTTATCGAAGCGGGTTTTGAAGTCTTGACAGAAGCAGGCTATGCCCCAGAATTGGCTTACTTTGAAGTTCTTCACGAAATGAAATTGATCGTTGACTTGATCTATGAAGGTGGATTCAAGAAAATGCGTCAATCTATTTCAAACACTGCTGAATACGGTGACTATGTATCAGGTCCACGTGTGATTTCTGAGCAAGTTAAAGAAAACATGAAAGCTGTTTTGGCAGATATCCAAAATGGTAAATTTGCAAATGACTTTGTAAATGACTACAAGGCTGGTCGTCCAAAATTAACTGCTTACCGTGAACAAGCAGCTAACCTTGAAATTGAAAAAGTTGGTGCAGAATTGCGTAAAGCAATGCCTTTCGTTGGTAAAAACGACGACGACGCATTCAAAATCTACAATTAATTCTTGTAAAGAGAGACAGAAGGCGAGTTGGGGGTACCTAACTCTTTTTTTATCTTGAACAGTATTTGAGGAGGAGACAATGCTAAGTGCAAAAGATGTGGTGAAAGCCCACAAAGTTTTGAGTGGTGTAGTAGTTGATACACCACTAGAATATGATCATTATTTATCAGAAAAATACCAAGCAAAGATTTATCTCAAAAAGGAGAATGCGCAACGAGTTCGCTCTTTTAAAATTCGTGGAGCCTATTATGCCATTTCTCAACTATCAAAAGAAGAACGCGAGCGTGGTGTAGTCTGTGCCTCTGCGGGAAATCATGCCCAAGGTGTCGCCTATACTTGTAATGAGATGAAGATTCCTGCAACGATCTTTATGCCCATCACAACACCGCAACAAAAGATTGGGCAGGTTCGCTTTTTCGGTGGAGAGTTTGTGACAATCAAGTTGGTTGGGGATACCTTTGATGCTTCTGCTAAGGCAGCGCAAGAATTTACCTTGACAGAAAACCGCACCTTCATCGATCCTTTTGATGATGCGCATGTTCAGGCTGGTCAAGGGACTGTAGCCTATGAGATTCTTGAAGAAGCCCGTAAAGAGTCTATTGATTTTGATACAGTACTTGTACCAGTAGGTGGTGGCGGATTGATTGCCGGTGTTTCTACTTATATTAAGGAAACCAACCCGACTATCGAAGTGATTGGGGTAGAAGCCAATGGAGCTCGCTCTATGAAAGCTGCCTTTGAAGCTGGGGGACCAGTTAAACTCAAAGAAATTGATAAGTTCGCTGATGGGATAGCCGTACAGAAGGTTGGACAATTAACCTATGAAGCGACCCGAAAAAATGTTGAAACGCTGATTGGGGTGGACGAGGGATTGATTTCTGAAACCTTGATTGATCTTTATTCCAAACAAGGTATTGTAGCAGAACCAGCCGGAGCTGCCAGCGTTGCAGCCTTGGAAGTTTTATCAGACTATATCAAAGGCAAGACGATTTGTTGTATTATTTCTGGAGGAAATAACGATATCAACCGCATGCCAGAGATGGAAGAACGTGCTTTGATTTACGATGGAATCAAGCATTACTTTGTAGTGAATTTCCCACAACGTCCAGGAGCTCTACGAGAGTTTGTAAATGACATTTTGGGGCCAAATGATGACATCACTCGTTTTGAATATATCAAACGAGCAAGCAAGGGGACAGGCCCTGTCTTGATTGGGGTAGCTCTTGCCAATAAGCATGACTATGCTGGATTGATTCATCGAATGGAAAAGTTTGACCCATCTTATATTAATTTGAATGGGAACGAAACGTTGTATAATATGTTAGTTTAAGCTAAAATAAAATTATTATCATATTATTTGCGTAATAATGATGATGGTGCTATAATGATGGTGACGAAAGGGGGAGATTCCCATGGTTTTACAAATTTTACTTGTATTATTATTATTATTAGTGGTGATTGCATCAGTGATTATGGTTAGTTCTGTGTATGTGGTTCGACAACAATCTGTCGCTATCATAGAACGCTTTGGTAAATACCAAAAGTTGAGCAATAGTGGTATTCATTTACGAGCTCCTTTTGGAATTGATAGGATTGCGGCAAGAGTTCAACTACGCTTGTTGCAAAGTGAGATTGTTGTAGAGACAAAGACGCAAGATAATGTATTTGTAACGATGAATGTGGCAACTCAGTATCGAGTAAATGAAAACAATGTCACAGATGCCTATTATAAATTGATGCGTCCAGAAGCCCAAATTAAATCCTATATTGAAGATGCTTTGCGTTCATCTGTGCCAAAGTTAACCCTAGATGAGTTGTTTGAGAAGAAGGATGAAATCGCCTTAGAAGTTCAAAAACAAGTGGCGGAAGAAATGTCTACATATGGGTATATCATTGTCAAAACGCTGATTACTAAGGTTGAACCTGATGCTGAAGTAAAACAATCAATGAATGAAATTAACGCGGCTCAACGTAAGAGAGTTGCGGCGCAAGAGCTTGCTGAAGCAGATAAGATTAAAATCGTGACCGCAGCAGAAGCTGAAGCAGAAAAAGATCGCCTACATGGTGTAGGGATTGCAGAGCAGCGTAAAGCAATTGTTGACGGACTAGCTGATTCTATCCAAGAGTTAAAAGGAGCCAATGTTGAGCTAACTGAAGAACAAATCATGTCTATCCTATTAACGAACCAGTATTTAGATACGTTGAATAATTTTGCAGATAAAGAGGGTAATAATACAATCTTCCTACCAGCAAATCCTAATGGAGTTGAAGACATAAGAACACATATATTATCGGCTTTAAAAGCCAAATAAAAATATGCGGAATAATATAGTTGCGACGAATATATGTTTTTTTATTGACAAACGAAATAAAAACGTTTACAATTAAGTATTGTAAAGAATAATTTAGGAGAAGAACATGGCTAAGTCGAACTTTGAAAAAGTAGAAGCAGTTGTTGGCTGGGTTCGTGATAAGAAAATCACAGGCTACCGTATCTCTAAAGAAACGAATGCGCGTGAAATGTCTATCATTGCTCTAGCACAAGGACGCGCAAAAGTTAAAAATATTTCATTTGAAACAGCTCTTGGTTTAATCGATTTCTATGAAAAAAATCATGAAAAATTTGAAGATTAAACTGTGGTCACAGGCAGATTCCTGAATCGAGTCTGCCTTTTCTTTACAATTACAAATTAAAAAGACTGCATTCTTTATGCAGTCTTTGTTTATTAGCTGAGATAACGTTGAAGAAATTCTTTTGTCCGTTCTTCTTTAGGGTTCGTAAAGAGTTCTTCAGGTTTGCCTTCTTCAGCAATGACGCCCTTATCCATAAAGATGATACGGTGAGAGACATCGCGGGCGAATTCCATTTCGTGGGTTACGACGATCATGGTCAAGCCTTCTTGAGCCAAATCCTGCATAATTTTGAGGACTTCTCCAACTATTTCAGGGTCAAGAGCAGATGTTGGTTCGTCGAAGAGAATGGCATCAGGATTCATGGAGAGAGCGCGGGCGATAGCCACGCGTTGTTTCTGCCCCCCTGAGAGTTGCTTCGGCTTGGCTTGCCAGTAGCGTTCTCCCATGCCGACTTTTTCGAGATTCTCTTTGGCAATTTTTTCAGCTTCAGAGTGGTCGCGTTTGAGTACAGTCGTTTGGGCAACGATCGTATTTTCAAGGACATTCAGATTTTCAAAGAGATTGAAAGATTGGAAAACCATACCGAGCTTTTCACGATAATGGGTGAGGTTATAGCCTTTTTCTAAGACATTTTCTCCTCGATAGAGAATCTCACCCTCTGTAGGTGTTTCGAGTAAATTAATCGAACGAAGGAAGGTTGATTTTCCGCTTCCAGAGCTTCCAATGATGGAAATAACCTCTCCTTTATGGACGGTGAGAGAAATGTCTTTTAGCACTTCGTTTTGCCCATAGGATTTTTTGAGGTGTTTGATTTCAAGGATTGGTTGTGTCATTTTTTCAAATCCTCCGTTTGCATTTGGTTAGCACCTGTAGTGTAAGTATCCATGTCCATACGACGTTCGATGAAGCGTAGGATACGAGTCACAGTAAAGGTGAGGACAAAGTAAATCACGGCGATGATGGTAAAGGTCTGGAAGTATTGATAGGTTTGTGTTGCTACAGTATTTCCTGAGAAATAAAGCTCAACAACTGAAATAACGTTCAATACAGAGGTATCTTTGATATTGATGACAAACTCATTACCAGTAGCAGGTAGAATATTACGGATAACCTGAGGTAGGACAATCTTACGCATGGTTTGATTGTGGGTCATACCAAGAGCAGTTGCAGCTTCAAACTGTCCCTTGTCAACTGCTAGAATACCACCACGAACGATCTCTGTCATGTAGGCACCCGTGTTGATTGAGACGATGAAGATAGCAGCTAGTGTGCGGTCAAGATTGATACCGAAAGCTTGGGCAGTTCCATAGTAGATAACCATAGATTGAACAATCATTGGCGTACCACGGAAGATCTCGATATAGACATTGAGAATCCAACCAACTAGTTTCTGTAGGGCGTACATTGCCTTGTTCTCAGATAGTGGAGCGGTACGGAAGACCCCAATCGCAAGTCCGATAAGGAGACCTGTGATGGTTCCGATAATGGAGATTAAGAGTGTGATACCAGCACCACGCAAGAGTTGTTGCCAGTTTTCAGAAAGGATCTTAGCGACTTGGCTAAAGAAACTACTTTCTTCCTCCGTTGTTGTAGACTCCACAGGTTGCTCTTTGATCATACGATCCATGAGGGATACTTGTTCATCCTTAGAGATGGTTTCGATGCTCGCATTGATTTGGCTGATGCGGCTGTCATCTTTACGAAGTCCAATGGCAATAGCTGTATCTTCTTCGCCAGTTTTGAAACCTGGTTGAGGTTGGATCATTTTGAACTTAGCGTTAGCAGACTCAGCGGTCAGTGCTTCAGGTCGTTCAGAAACATAGGCATCAATAACACCGGCCTCCAGAGCTTGACGCATCTGAGCGAAGTCACCCATAGCAGTTTCTTTTTTGGCACCTGGAATTTGGGAAATCAGGTCATAAAGATAAACACCTTGTTGAGACGTGATTTTTGCTCCGCTAAAGTCTTCCAAAGATTTGGCATTCGCATAGGCAGAGTCCTTTTTTACCAATAGAACCGGTTCGCTAGTATAGTAACTGCTTGAAAAAGCAATTTCTTGTTTGCGTTCAGCGGTTGGGCTCATACCGGCAATGATCATATCGATTTTGCCAGAAGTAAGGGCTGGAACAAGTCCTTCCCATTTGGTTTTCACAACCAAAGGTTCCTTGCCTAAATCTTTGGCAATCTTTTTAGCAATTTGAACATCGTAGCCGTTGGCATATTGGTTGGTACCGTCGATTTTGACGGCGCCGTTACCATCGTCGTCTTGAGTCCAGTTGAAGGGAGCGTAAGCTGCCTCCATCCCGATGCGTAAATATTCGTCGGCTTGGACTTGGCTAACTAGTCCTAAGGTAAGGGCTAGGCTAGCAAGGATAGATAAGCATAATTTTTTCATGTTTTCTCCTATTTCTAGTCTAAAAATGACTCTCTCTCTATTGTATCTAAAAATAGTGAGATTTTCAATACAAGTAAGCCTTTACTTATAAAAAATGATATAATGGTAAAAAGATTGAAAGGGAACCGATTATGAAAAAAAGATGGCTGTTGGCTTTGGTATTTACTTATTTATTATTTATACCGAGCCTGGTTTTTGCAGTAGACTTTGATATTTTATCCTATCAGGGTGATTTGAATATTCATGCAGATAATACTGCAATTTTTAAGGAAACAATTACCTACCGCTTTGGAGATGATTATAATGGTCAGTTAGTTGGACTCGGGAAAGCTGGGAAAATGCCAGAAGGATTTGACATTGATCCCGATCCGACCGTTCAGATCTCTAAAAATGGAAGAATTGTTCAAAATGCTTCCTTCTATACTATGGAGGAAGAGGACGGCTACAAGGTAAAAATTTACAATGCTGGATATGCTGGAGATACTGTTCGGGTAACGGTTACCTGGAAACTAACAAACCTTCTCTTCTTATATAAGGATATCGCAGAGATAAATTGGCAACCCTTGACCGATAGTACTGGAGACATCAAAGAGATTGAGTTTAAGGTCAGCTCTGATACTCCAGCAGAGAAACTCTATTTTCATGCAGGACAGCTCCTAAGGGACTCTAGTGTTGAAAAAGTAAATAATCTCTATCATGTCAAAATGAAAGACCTTCCGAGAAAGCGACAAATCGAATTACACGCATACTGGTCTAGAAGTGCTTTTGCAGGAACTCCAGATCAAGGATTAGAGGAAGAACGTTTAACCGATTTTAACCGGATTGAAAGCAATATAGCGACAGAAAAAGCGCAAAGTGAAATAATGATGAAATGGGTGTTCCCCGTCATTTTTATAAGCCTCTTACTTCTAGTTCCTATCTTCTATAGGATGTTTCGTCAGAGTACAAGCATTAAAAAGGTCTTTCCAAAAGATCATCGACTCTACGAACCACCGATGGATTTACCTCCAATGGTTTTAGCAGAAGCAGTGTATTCAACTTCCTTAGAGGAGGTCAATCCCCTAAACAAATCAGGGTTTGGTAAATTTACTTTTGAACGTTTGATTCAGGCAACCTTGTTGGATTTAGTAGATCGAGGCCATTTATCTATTTTTCAAAGGGATAAGGAACCTTATGTGCGCATTATCAGTGAAAAGGGTTTGTCCAATTTTGAGAAGGAATGTCTGCGCATGACTTTGTCAAATAAGAAAGAATTGGCTATTTCAGAGCTCTTCCCTGATTACCAAGTTTCATCTACCCTTTACCTTGATGCCAAAGAGTCAGATGAAAAACATATCCGAGAAACAGGCTCGCGCCTCAAACGCTCCTTTGAAGGAAGACTTCAACGCATTCAGTCTTGTGTCAAGGATAAGGTCCATGTACTTCGTATCCCAAGCTACTATCGTCCCTTGACAAGCGAGGAACGCCGCCTTGCTCTCGGGATGCGAGTTTGTTCAGCCATAACAGCTCTAGGCGGACTGCTATTCTTTTACTATAGCTGGCAAACACATGGTTTCTTTTCGATCACATTTCTACTCTTAGGATTGACAGGATTAGGGGCTAGTTTCTGGGTTTACCTTGCCACGCGAGGAGCTTATCGTGATGGAGTTCTAACAGAGGAAGGAGCAGAAATCTTTTATCTTTGGACCAGTTTTGAAAATATGCTTCGCGACATCGCTCATCTGGATCAGGCCGAGCTAGAGAGCATAGTCCTTTGGAACCGTCTACTGGTCTATGCGACTCTCTTTGGTTATGCCAAGAAGGTGAGCAAGTTAATGAAAGTCCGCCATATTCAGCTTGAAAATCCAGATTTGAATCTTTATGTAGCCTATGGTTGGCACTCACAGTTCTACACCTCAACTGCACAAATCAAGCAATATACAGCTGTCGCAAATACAGCTAGCAATTACTCTGTATCTTCTGGAAGTGGTTCTTCAGGTGGAGGATTCTCAGGAGGCGGAGGCGGTGGTAGCATCGGCGCCTTCTAAAAAATCTATCTCAACATCCGAAATTATGCTATAATAGAGGACAGAAAAAGGAGTAATGTATGTATTTTATTGAAATTTTGAAGTCAATCTTTTTTGGGATTGTTGAAGGAATTACAGAATGGTTGCCCATTTCAAGTACTGGCCACTTGATCTTGGTTGAAGAATTTGTACAATACAAGGACCAGAATGCAGCCTTCATGTCCATGTTTAATGTTGTCATCCAGCTTGGTGCCATTTTAGCAGTTATGGTCATTTACTTTAACAAGCTTAATCCTTTCAAACCTGGTAAAACTAAGGTAGAAGTTCGTAGAACTTGGCAGTTGTGGTCAAAAGTCTTTGTTGCGACCTTGCCTTTGCTATTGGTCTTTAAATTAGATGATTGGTTTGATGCTAACTTCCATAACATGGTTTCAGTTGCGATTATGTTGATTATCTATGGTGTTGCCTTTATCTACCTTGAAAAACGAAATAAGGCGCAAGCCATTGAACCAACAGTAACAGAGCTAGACAAGTTACCTTATAAAACAGCCCTTTACATTGGGCTCTTCCAAGTCCTCGCCCTCTTTCCAGGAACGAGCCGTTCAGGTGCAACTATCGTTGGTGGTTTGTTGAATGGAACAAGCCGCTCAGTCGTAACAGAGTTTACCTTCTATCTCGGAATTCCTGTTATGTTCGGAGCCAGCGCTTTAAAGATTTTCAAATTTATTAAAGCAGGTCAACTCTTGAGTTTTGGACAACTGTTCTTGCTCTTGGTAGCTATGGGTGTTGCCTTTGCGGTCAGCATGGTTGCTATTCGTTTCTTGACTAGCTATGTGAAGAAGCACGACTTTACACTCTTTGGTAAATACCGTATCGTACTCGGTAGTGTTTTGTTGCTTTATAGTTTTGTGCGTTTGTTTGTATAAGTTGAAAATAGAATAAAATAGGATAGTTCGCCAAAAAAACATTTGGGGAACTATCCTATTTTTTTAATTGTTTAGCTTATTTTTTATTACCTTATTATGTCACTTTGTCCTACGTTTATCCAAGGCTTTAAAAGTAAACGAAAAGATTGTATTTAATTTGATTGGCTTAAAATTTCTTGGATCAAAGATTCATCAAAAATATCTAAGCCGATGGATTGAAGCATAAATTGTAAAAAATAGATACGATCAACTATTTTTTCGGAAGAATTTTCAAAAATACTTCCTTCTACCCAAAAGTTAGTCAAAAGCAAGATTGTCTCGGCCACTTCATTAGGGAAGGGGATGGGTTGAATGGACTGATCTTCTATCCCTTTTTTTATAATATCTGCAATAAGGGGAGTTCCTATACGCAGATTGTAACGGATAGTAGTCAGCATGAACTCTGCATCAAGAGGCGCGTGATTCAACATTTCGTAGTTAGTTTTCTGACTTTTTAAGCTAAACTGAAAGATTTCTTTGAGCTGTTCTCTTCCAGTTAAATGACTGGTGGATTCAAGCCAGTCTAGCAATTCCTTTTCCATCAATTGATAACGCTGTTTTAAAACTGCAAAAAGAATTTCATCTTTTGATTGAAAATGGTGATAAATGGCTCCTTTTGAAATACTAGCTGTTTGCGCTATGTTTTGTACACTTGTTTTTTCATAGCCGTTGTGAATAAAAAGCTGGGTTGCTGTATTTAAAATTTTTTCTCTCATGGCCTGGGATTTGTCTTTTCGTTGCGCCATTCTGTTCCCCTTTGTTTCTAATATAGCTTTATTCTACCAAAAAAGCCGGAGAAATACAAAATCATAAAAATATCTTTAAGCCTTGTCTTGCTGATCCCTTTGATACCAAAGATAGATACTGTAAGCCGTCATCAAGATATAGCCTAGGAAAAAGAGGGGATTTTCCGTTCCCTTGCCTACAAAGATGGCTTCGCCAATAGTATTAATGAGCCCATGAAAGAGGACACAATAGAGGACAGACTGACTGACCTTGTAAAGAGCTGCCAGCCAATCTCTTCATTGCCGCCTGTCAGAAGAGTCGTTACCAGAGCCAGAACCAAGACATTCAAAAGATTCAAACCTAGCAGCGGCCTGGTCACAAAGGCAATGGAAATCGTGTATAGCCCCACAAAAATCAATAGATAAGGCCAGCTTCTTTTCCTAGTAAACTTGATAAAAGCCAGCATTTCTTTCAAAGACTTACCTAAGACAAGCTTGGCACTTATAGCAGGACCAAATGTTCCCACTATCATGAGAAGCGGATAAAGCAGCGGCAGTCGTTCTTTCAGCACAGCTGAGAGAATCCACGCAGACCAAGTGATACCAAAAGTCCAAAGCAGAAACATTAGAATTTGCTTGACAGATGAGGAAGCTTTATAGCTTCTAGCTTGCATCTTTCTCAGCCCCTTTCCGGTTGCCCTTCCAATACCACCAGCCGACCAGCAGGGCGGTCATGACCAGATTAGCAGCCTGGAAGCTGAGATACCTTCCGCCATTTGTAGCACTGCCGACAATCGTCGCCTGAGCAAAGTTAATGCAGCCGTGAAAGATCATGCAGGCAAATACAGAGGCCGTCTGCTTGTATAGAGCCGCCTGACAGAAACAGAGCAAGATACCAAAGGAGAGATAGAAGGGCAAAGAAATCTGACTTTGACTCGTTCCCGGAATCAGCCAGAGGGGCAGATGCTAGGCCACCCAGACCAGAGCCGTGATGACAGTTGCCAGAGGGAAGGAGAATTTTTTCTCCAAAGCCGGCTGCAGGAGGCCCCGCCAGCCCAGCTCTTCGTTCCCGCCTCCAGCAAAGGTGACAAAGGTCCAGTCCAGAGGAAACATCAGAACGGCATTGAGCGGCGGTAATACAGGATTGGCGATAAAAAGGGTCAAAACCCGAACCAGACAGAAGGCCAGCATATAAATCCACCAGCCCTTAGCATGAGAAAAGATAAAGTCCAGCATCTTCTTAGGATGAGAAATTTTGAGGCTGATAAAAGTTCCCAAGGCCGGTCCGAAGCCCCCGATGAAATTGAGAGCAAGGCCCAAAGGCTCAGCCCCGCTGGTCAGCTTCAGGGCGGTTAAAATATACTGAAGCAGCCAAGCTCCCCAGGTAATGCCAAAAGTCCAGGCCAGAAAGGGCAGGATATGCCTTGTCTCTGGCTCTACATGTGTTTGTGTTTTCATTTGTGTTTTCATATGATTACTCCTTATCAAATGTAGAATAGTGAAAAGTCATCCGAAAACTGGACAAAGGCATCCTTTACTCTCAGTCTTTCAGATGATTTCCTGTTTTGAAACGCAGATTTTAAAATCCGACCATTCGGTTTGTTTTATTATAAAAAATAAAGACCTGCACCAAATAGAAAACATAGTCTTTTAGTCCTTGCCTAAAATAAAAAGCAAAGATAGACTAAATGATGCTAAAAGCTATGTCAACAACGTCTAGCTGCTGCCTGCTGCTTTTAGTTTCTAAGTTGTCCTGACTCTGATGCTTAAAACAGGTCATCTCTCTGCTACTTGCTCCTTTCTTTATTTTGCAATCGCCGAATTTGCCAGAGATTGGAGGCAAGGCTCAGACCGCCTACTGCCATAATACCTAGTCCTCGTCATGGGCTAAAGACAGAAGTCAGCAAGCCACCAGCAAGGGCAGCATATCCAGCTTTGACTCCCCACTTAGAATAGCGTATGCCATTCTCACCCTGTGACATCTTTTTCAGCTTTTCTGCATGCTGCTGCAAAAACTCTTTCTGACCTTCCAGCTGCCGATCCATCTCCTGATTCAACTTGAGGATGTGCTCGCTTGTTTTTTCTACTACAGATTTCTTCATTTCTGCTCCTTTCTTTTTAAAAACCGACCAGACGGTTTTTATTTTATAAACTTAGTATAACAGACACAGAAAACTTTGTCCAGTATTTTTTCAAAAAAGATTATTTTTAGTCAATGAAAATCATCAGACAACTTAGAAGTTATTCACAAGCAACTCTCTCATACTAAAAGCTATATCTAAAAAAGCCCGGTAACGAACCAAGCTTTTATCTTTATTCAAACCCCGTCACTGTCAGTCCTAGCAGTCGGATACCTCGTGGTTGTTCTTCCAAGCTATCGTATATCTCATGCGCAGTTCGCTCGATTTGCTCCTTGTCTTGAGTAGCTAAGGCCAAACTTTTCCTTTTAGTCAAGGTGGAGAAATCGGCATAGCGAATTTTCAGAACGATGGTTCGCCCTTTCTTATCATGCTTAGTCAAGCTATTTTCTACCTTCTGTGCCAACAGGGTCAGCTCTTTTTTGATGTCTTCTTCTACTTGTAGGATCTTTCCATAGGTTTTTTCTTTGCCAATGGACTTGCGAATGCGATCGGACTTGACCGGTGAGTTATGAATGCCTCTTGCCTTTCGATAAAGGTCAAAACCGAGTCTGCCGAATCGATCGATTAAAGTGACTTCTGAGACATCCAATAAGTCTGCACCAGTATAAATGCCCATTTCATGAAGGCGTTCAACTGTTTTTTTGCCCACACCATGGAATTTAGCAATGTCCATTTGTTTGAGGAAGTCTTGGGCTTGATCTGGGAGAATCATTGTCAAACCATGTGGTTTTTGATAGTCACTAGCCATTTTAGCTAAGAATTTGTTATAAGAGACGCCTGCAGAAGCAGTCAGGTGTAGTTCCTGCCAGATATCCTGTTGGATGAGACGAGCTATTTTGACAGCTGATTTGATACCAAGTTTATTTTCCGTTACATCTAAGTATGCCTCGTCAATACTCATAGGTTCAATCAAATCTGTATAGCGTTTAAAAATAGCACGAATCTCAAGTCCCACCGCCTTGTACTTTTCATAATTTCCTGAGATAAAGACAGCTTGGGGACAGCGCTCATAAGCTTCTTTAGAGCTCATGGCTGAATGAACACCAAAAGATCGTGCCTCGTAGCTACAGGTAGAAACGACACCACGCCCACCTGTTTGTCTGGGGTCGCTTCCAATGATAACAGGTTTGCCCTTTAACTTGGGATTATCTCTTATTTCCACCGCAGCAAAAAAGGCATCCATGTCGATATGGATGATTTTTCTGGACAGATCATTTATTAATGGAAATATGAGCATTCCAATCCCTTTCTAGTGTCATTTTCTATTTATTATACTCTTTTTTCTGAAAAAATGGGAAAGTTCAGCCTGACTTTCAAAAATATAATACAGATAAGAACAAAAAAGAGACTGTATTATAAAAGAAAGCGCCTAAAATGCCGATTTTCTCTTGTTGAAATCGGTTACTGTATGGTATACTTGACTCAAGAATGTAACAGATAACTGTTACTAGAAAAAAGAGGACATTAACATGGTTGTTAAGACAGTTGTTGAAGCACAAGATATTTTTGATAAAGCTTGGGAAGGCTTCAAAGGCGTAGATTGGAAAGAAAAAGCAAGTATTTCTCGCTTCGTTCAAGCTAACTACACACCTTACGATGGAGATGAAAGTTTCCTTGCTGGACCAACAGAACGTTCACTTCACATCAAAAAAATCGTAGAAGAAACAAAAGCACACTACGAAGAAACTCGTTTCCCAATGGACACTCGTCCAACATCTATTGCTGATATTCCTGCTGGATTTATCGACAAAGAAAATGAAGTTATCTTCGGTATCCAAAACGATGAACTCTTCAAATTGAACTTCATGCCAAAAGGTGGTATCCGTATGGCTGAAACTACTTTGAAGGAAAATGGATATGAACCAGATCCAGCTGTTCACGAAATCTTTACTAAATACGTAACAACAGTTAACGACGGTATTTTCCGTGCCTACACTTCAAACATTCGTCGCGCTCGTCACGCTCACACTGTAACTGGTCTTCCAGATGCCTACTCACGTGGACGTATCATTGGTGTTTACGCACGTCTTGCTCTTTACGGCGCAGACTACTTGATGCAAGAAAAAGTAAACGACTGGAATGCGATCAAAGAAATTGATGAAGAAACAATCCGTCTTCGTGAAGAAGTAAACCTTCAATACCAAGCATTGCAACAAGTTGTTCGCTTGGGTGACCTTTACGGAGTTGATGTCCGCAAACCAGCGATGAACACGAAAGAAGCAATCCAATGGGTTAACATCGCCTTTATGGCTGTCTGCCGTGTTATCAATGGTGCTGCTACATCTCTAGGACGTGTGCCAATCGTATTGGATATCTTTGCAGAACGGGACCTTGCTCGTGGTACATTTACTGAATCAGAAATCCAAGAGTTCGTTGATGATTTCGTTATGAAACTTCGTACAGTTAAATTTGCTCGTACAAAAGCTTATGACCAATTGTACTCAGGTGACCCAACCTTCATCACAACTTCTATGGCTGGTATGGGTAACGACGGTCGTCACCGTGTTACTAAGATGGACTACCGTTTCTTGAACACTCTTGACAACATCGGTAACTCTCCAGAGCCAAATTTGACAGTTCTTTGGACTGACAAATTGCCATACAACTTCCGTCGCTACTGTATGCATATGAGCCACAAACACTCTTCTATCCAATACGAAGGTGTGACAACAATGGCTAAAGACGGATACGGAGAAATGAGCTGTATCTCATGCTGTGTGTCACCACTTGACCCAGAAAACGAAGATCAACGCCACAACATCCAGTACTTCGGTGCTCGTGTAAACGTTTTGAAAGCTCTTCTTACTGGTTTGAACGGTGGTTACGACGATGTTCACAAAGACTACAAGGTATTTGACATCGATCCTATCCGTGACGAAGTTCTTGAATTCGAATCAGTTAAAGCCAACTTCGAAAAATCTCTTGACTGGTTGACTGACACTTACGTAGACGCTTTGAACATCATCCACTACATGACTGACAAGTACAACTACGAAGCTGTTCAAATGGCCTTCTTGCCAACTAAACAACGTGCTAACATGGGATTCGGTATCTGTGGATTTGCTAACACTGTTGATACATTGTCAGCTATCAAGTACGCTACAGTTAAACCAATCCGTGATGAAAATGGCTACATCTACGATTACGAAACAATCGGTGAATACCCACGTTGGGGTGAAGATGACCCTCGTTCAAACGAATTGGCTGAATGGTTGATCGAAGCTTATACAACTCGTCTACGTAGCCACAAACTTTACAAAGACGCTGAAGCTACAGTATCACTATTGACAATCACATCTAACGTTGCTTACTCTAAACAAACTGGTAACTCACCAGTCCACAAAGGTGTATACCTCAACGAAGATGGTTCTGTGAACTTGTCTAAACTTGAATTCTTCTCACCAGGTGCGAACCCATCTAACAAAGCTAAAGGTGGATGGTTGCAAAACTTGAACTCACTTGCTAGCCTTGACTTTGGTTACGCAGCTGACGGTATCTCATTGACAACTCAAGTTTCTCCACGTGCTCTTGGTAAGACTCGTGACGAACAAGTTGATAACTTGGTAACAGTTCTTGATGGTTACTTCGAAAACGGTGGACAACACGTTAACTTGAACGTTATGGACTTGAACGATGTTTACGAAAAGATCATGTCAGGTGAAGATGTTATCGTCCGTATCTCTGGATACTGTGTAAACACTAAATACCTCACTCCAGAACAAAAAACTGAATTGACACAACGTGTCTTCCACGAAGTTCTTTCAATGGATGACGCATTGAGCTAAGATTCAATTAGAATGAAAAGAAAGCCAGTCAAAATGACTGGCTTTTTACTATAATATCAAAGATTGACCTAATTATAGATATAATATATATGGCTCTATGTCAACTGTAGTGGGTGACCTATAACTAAGCACGAGAGGAGAC
>NZ_JAUMZR010000021.1:0-32936 GCF_030528045.1 Streptococcus sp. | reverse complement strand
TTCCTTAGTTGCCTATCTTTTCTAAGAGAGTAGTGTTACTACTAGTAAAATAGGGATAATGGGCAGCCGTACGCGCGTAAGGAGTTTGAACCCTTTTGGCAACCCCTATCGGAAACCCAGGAAGGAGAAGAAATGCGAGAGAGAGAAATTGAAGAAAAACTGAGAGTAGAAAGTCAGAGGCGGGGTGGCCTTGCTATGAAATTTGTCTCGCATGGCTTGGCAGGAGTGCCTGATCGAATCGTGGTTTTACCTCAAGGCAGGCTTGGCTTTGTGGAGTTAAAAGCCCCAGGAGAAAAGCCCAGAAAGATTCAGCTTAGGCGCATGGAGCAGTTAAGAAAGCTGGGTTTTCTGGTTTATGTATTGGACGATAAAGGAAAGATTGGAGAAGTATTAGATGACATACAAGGCACATCCTTATCAAGAGGTGGCGACTCGGTTCATTGAAGAGCATGAGACAGCTTGTTTGATTCTTGATATGGGACTAGGAAAGACAGTGATTACCTTAACGGCATTGTGGAATTTGATATTGGATTCATTTGAGGTCAGAAAAGTCTTGGTCATTGCCCCGCTTCGAGTGGCCAGTCATACTTGGAAGAGTGAGCTGGACAAGTGGGAACATTTAAAGGGGCTTGATATTTCCATTGCTATAGGCAGTGAAGTAGAACGGAGAGCCGCTTTAACACGCGCAGCCTTTATCTATACCATTAACCGAGAAAATGTTATCTGGTTGATTCAAAATCAACTTTTTGACTTTGATATGGTGGTGATTGATGAGCTGTCTAGCTTCAAGTCTTATCAGGCTAAACGCTTCAAAGCTTTAAAGAAAGTTCGATTTGGAATCAAGCGCATGGTTGGGCTGACTGGAACCCCTGGAAATATCATGGACTTATTTTCTGAGATTGGGATTTTAGATGGAGGACAGCGTTTAGGGCGCTTCATCACTGGATTTCGTAACCAATATTTTGACCCCGACAAGCGAAACGGTCAGGTCATCTTTTCTTATAAGCCGAAGGCTAGAGCAGAAGAAGCCATCTACGATAAGATAGCAGATATGACTATTTCTATGAAGGCGGTCGATTATCTCAATATGCCTGAACGAGTGGATAATGAAGTTCTGGTTGAGATGTCAGAACAAGAATTTGCAGTATATAAGGAGTTCAAAGCAGAGATGGTGGTTTCACTTAAAGGCCAAGTGCTTGATGCAGTGAATAGTGCCAGTCTTTCGAATAAATTACTGCAGATGGCCAACGGCATGGTTTATGATGAGAATCAAAAGACGGTACTCTTGCATGATCAGAAGTTAGTCGCTTTGGAAGATATGGTGGAGAGTATGAATGGCCGGCCCTTGTTAGTCGCTTATTGGTTCCAGCATGATTTGAAACGCATCAAGGAGCGCTTTCCAGAAGCCAGAGTGATTCAAAGCAATCAGGATATTGAGGATTGGAACAAGGGAAAGATAGTCCTTGGTTTGATTCACCCGGCAAGCAGCGGCCATGGACTGAACCTTCAAGCTGGCGGTCATACCATTTGTTGGTTTGGTCTCACTTGGTCCTTGGAATTGTACCAACAGCTCAATGCCAGGCTCTGGCGGCAGGGACAGAAAAAAACGGTGGTTGTTCACCACATCATTGCGAAGAACACCATAGATGAGCAGGTCATGAAACGATTGAAAGAAAAGGACATCTCTCAGCAATTTCTGATTGATGCCGTCAAATATGAATTGAGAGAGGAGGAAGCGGATGGATAAAATAGAGAGCCTTTTCTATGATTACAAGAACATGGAAAAGGAAGTGAAGCTCTTACGCAGCCAATTGGACCATTTTGTCGGCATCTCAGAAAACGAGATGCTGGACACCATGGTTTATGGACAGTCCGATGAACCAAAGGTGCAAACCAGTAAGAATCCCTATCGCAGTGAGGTCATTGCTTTATCCTACAAGGAAGAAACCGAGAAAGCCAATCGGGAGCTTTATCAGTATTTATCAAAGCGCTACTGTCGTTTGGTTCAGGAATTGCATTTCTTTGAAGTGGCCGTCAGCCAGCTTCCGGACGACCTATCTGATTTTGTGACGGATTTAGTCATTGTGTCAGAAAGCTGGGACAACCTTATGGTCAAGTACCATATTAGTCGGAGTACCATTAGCAGGTGGAAAGAAAAAGCACTCAAGGAACTGCGTTTGATTTATGCTATCAGAAACCAGCAGTTAGAAGATTTTTTACTTAGTTAGAGGAGACCCATATGTGCAAACGAGGCGATATTTATTACGTAGATTTTGGAAGTCGGAAGAACAGTCATATCCAACAAGGGATTCGACCGGCCATCGTCGTCAGCAACAATAAAGCCAACGACCACTCCCATTTGGTGACGGTGCTTCCCTTAACCAAGCAGGTCCAAAAGAAAAAGCACCTGCCTACTCATGTGTATCTACCTAAGAAAGTTTTTAAAGGGCTCAAATGGTCCAGCTTGGTTTTGGCAGAACAAGTCCTTACGGTGGATAAGTTTCAGCTGAAAAATAAGGTCATGAGCATTCGAGAAGAAGCCTGGCTAATGCGGATTGATAAGGCTTTAAAGGTGCAGGTAGGTCTTTAGAAATCTTTGAAAATTCTTCGCTAATGACTGGATAAATAAGAGATAGTACGGTAAACTACACATACAAAAAGGAAAAGGGGTAAAAGGCTATGAAAAAATTAGCAGACTTACTTAAGAAATATGGATTCTACTATGATGTGGAAGAACTCAAGGAGCTGAAGAAAAATAAGCAATCCATTGAACTAACAAAGAAAGCTTATGGGGACAGCAGAGAATACACAGTCGAAGAATACTTCGGAGCGGACTACCCTAAACTTCAAGCTCTTTGCGAAGAAACAGGCCTGGAAGTTGACGACTACGTTTGGTTGGACTAAGGAGGCAGAAACATGTGGCAAGAGGGAACATTTACAAGCCACAATCGAAAGGTGGTTTACCTAGCAAAGGTAAGCCCCGAACCTTTCGAGGATGGAATTGATAACGGACGCATTTTTAAATTGGGAGTGGACGTTGACGGTATGGAAGCTATTAGTTACGACAGAGGTTGGGAAATGTACCCAGGGGATGAAAGCATAGAAGAAATCTTGGACCAGATTCTGGAACGCTTCCCGGCTTAAAAGGAAAAATCAAAGGGTAGAAATCTTTGAAATTTCTGCCCTAATGACTTGATAAATAAAGGGTTGTACGGTAACATACACATACAAAAAAGAAAAGGGGTAAAAGCCATGAAAGAACAACTCGAGCAAATCGCCAAACAATACCTCAACGTTCCAACCTTAGAAAGACGGAACACGGATAGCCTGGATTTTCACGAAGTTTCGGTTTGGTCCTTAAAGGCAGCCTTGGAGGCAGCCTACCAAGCGGTGCAAGAAAATAAATAACCTTTTCAAAAATGTCTGAGATGGAAAAAATAATCATTTCAGACATTTTTTTGTACATTTGAGAGAGCAGTGCCCCTTGATCAGTATTTTTGAGGTATACTAGAAACATCAATAGAGAGAGGTGCAGCATGTGAAAATTTTAGAAATTGAAATCCTATCTACCTTATTTGTTTCTGGAGTTTATATCTATCATATTGAGGTTCAATTCTTGACACTTTATAATCAGACAACCCACAATATGCAGGTCATGCCAGTGACAAAGGAAGCCATTTCAGACATGGCAGCTTACGTGATGGAGAACTATTATAGGCGCATGGTGCGTTGTTCTTTGGAAAAAGATTTTACTTGCATAGTTCTCTAAAATGATGTATAATATAATCATCAAATGAGTAGTCGGCTCATGGTCAATCTGATATTAATCTTGGACGTAAGGGCCAGGCGGTGGCGGACACCAGAACTAAATCCGATATTAATCTTGGACGTAAGGGCCAGGCGGTGGCAGACACCAGAATAAACCGACTGACTGAGTGACTTACAGAATCTGTAAGTCACTTTTTTTGAGGAGAATATGGCAAAACAAGAAGAGTATAAGAGACCAAATCATGGTGAAAGAATTAAACTTCAACATTTTTTAATGCAGTTACATTTTGCAGCGGTTTTTTTCAAGAAAAATTTTGTTGGTAAAGTAATGTATTACCATACAGAATCTAATGTAGTTGAGGTGTATTTTTCTCCAACAAACTTCATGCATTTATGTGGAATACGATATCAAAAAGGTCCGGGTAGTTTCTTTGACGACTGCTTAGCTAATCATATCAGGATTGACCAGGTGAGCATAAAAAAAGATGGAACAACTATGCAAAAATTGCAAGTTTTAGGAGCGGTTCAGGAATTGGTTGGAACATTTGTTTGCTTGACTGGTTATGGTAAGTATTTGACTTTAGAGTTTGACTATTCTTTAAGAACAAGAAAGCAAATCCTGGCACTGACACTCAAGGATACACAATCCAAAATAGTTCCACAGTCACTACTGAATTTAAAATCAAAGGAAGCATTTCCAAAGGGTGATCCTGTAACCTGCATATATTCCAAAAGTTTACTGGGGGAAGAATTAAAGCAGCATTTCCTAAAAGATGGATTAAATTGGGATGACTATTTATAATATTAATTTTTGAAGTTCTATCTTTTGCGAGATAGAACTTTTTTTATTTGTCAAGTAAAAACTGCAAAAATCGAAAAGACGGAACTACCCCGGTACTAGGGTGGAACTAGTGCGGTACTAAAGCGGAACTACCCCGGAACTAATACGGTACTAAGTCGGTACTGCTTTGCACGAAATATTGTGATATGATTAAGATGTGAAAGAATATAGAGAGGGGTGAAGACTATGCCAAGACGACCCGCTCTACCTTGCAAGCATCCAAACTGTCCAAGGCTAGTGCCTTATGGTTCCAAGTATTGCGAGGAACACAGCCATCTTCATTTACTGGAAGTAAAGTCCACGAAGGCAAAAGGGTATGACTCACGCTGGAACAAAGCTAGGCTTCGTTTCCTAAAGCTCCATCCTTTCTGTGTACGGTGCTTGAAGAGGAATCGTTACAGGCGGGCGACGGTAGTGGACCATATCGTTCCTCACCGAGGAAACCAACAATTGTTCTGGGATGAGGGCAATTGGCAACCTCTTTGTAAATCCTGTCATGACCATAAAACTATGACCGAAGACCATACTCCAATTTATGGATATGATTTTTAGTGAGGGGTAGGGGGGATAAAATCTCTGTCAACTGCCTCTCAAAAGACCGTGGCCCCCTCAAACGTGCATTTTCGCAAAATGTAAAGGGGGTATATTTTTTGAAGAAATAAATAACTGATAAACAAGCTGTAACAAGAAGTTATGGCTTGTTTTTCTTTCGTTTTATGGTTTAAAAGGTTAGAGATTTCAGTACAGAAAGGAGGCAGAAATGGACGATTTTCAGCGAAAACAAATTAGAAAACTGCGTTCTGAAGGTTTGGGCTACCAGTTGATTGGAAAGATAGTCGGTTTGTCTCGGGATTCTGTTCGCAATTACTGCAAACGAAATCCGGAACTATTGGGCTATCGGAATGCCGTCACGAAGATGATGAAAGACCAAGCCAGTGGCCTTCCTTGTTGTCTTCACTGTAAAGAAACCTTTATCCCCAAAGCAACTGGCCGGCCTAAGAAATTTTGTTCAGATGCCTGTCGGAGGTACTGGTGGCAGGACCATCTGGAGCTGCACCAAAAACAAAACACTGCCTATTATGAATTGACTTGCCAACATTGCGGTAAGTCTTTTTTATCATACGGCAATGCGAAGCGGAAGTTTTGCAGCCATGCCTGCTATATTCAATCTCGTTTTTACTAAGGAGGTAGTATGAAAGTCACACAAGATATGAAGTGGGTCACTTTACCCATTGGGACATTAAAACCTGCAGCTTATAACCCACGAAAGAAGTTGAAAAAAGGTGATAAGGAATACGAAAAAATCAAGAAGTCCATTGTGGAGTTCGGCTATGTGGAGCCGATTATTGTTAATTATGATGGCACCGTGATTGGAGGTCATCAACGACTGACCGTTTTATCTGACTTGGGCTATAAAGAAGTCCAATGTGTTCAGGTTCAGATTGAAGATGAGAATAAGGTTAAGGCCCTGAATGTCGCCTTAAACAAAATCACAGGCGCGTGGAACGAAGAACTCCTCGCAGACCTGATGGTGGATTTACAGGATGCGGATTTTAACTTGGACCTAACGGGTTTTGAAGCACCGGAAATTGATCAGCTCTTTTCCAAAGTCCACAACAAGGAAGTGAAAGAAGATGATTTTGATGTGGATGCAGAGCTGAAAAAACCGACCATCTCGAAACAAGGAGATATCTGGCACCTTGGAAAGCACCGGGTGATTTGCGGAGATGCTACAAAGCCAGAAACTTATCAGCTTCTCCTTGGAGATAAGAAGGCCAACCTCGTCGTAACTGACCCTCCTTACAATGTTAACGTGGAAGAAACAGCGGGTAAAATCAAAAATGATGATATGTCCGACGCGGATTTTTATCAGTTTCTCTTTTCTATGTTTGTGAACGTGGAACAGTCTATGGAGGAGGATGCTTCCATCTATGTTTTCCATGCGGATACAGAAGGTCTAAATTTCAGAAAGGCCTTTAAGGACGCTGGCCTTTATTTGAGCGGTTGTTGCGTTTGGAAAAAGAACTCTTTGGTATTAGGCAGAAGCCCTTACCAATGGCAACATGAGCCAGTTCTTTATGGCTGGAAACAAAAGGGAAAACACCAATGGTTCTCTGATAGAAAGCAGACGACCATTTGGGAATATGACCGTCCAAAATCCAGTAAAGAGCATCCAACAATGAAACCCGTTCAGCTCATGGCTTATCCAATTCAGAATTCTTCCATGAGAGGGACACTTGTCCTGGACCCATTCTTAGGAAGTGGTTCTACCTTAATTGCGGCTGAGCAGACTAGTCGGGTTTGTTTTGGAATTGAATTGGATGAGAAGTTTGTGGATGTTATTGTCAAACGTTATATGGAAGCGACGGAAAAGACGGATGTCCAGCTAATCCGTGAGGGCAGGACCTTAACTTTTGAAGAAGCAGTCAGTGAGCATGAGAAGGAAACAAGCGAAATCTAGTAAAGTGACGGAAGCAGAAGCTCTCCAACATCTCAAGGGACTGTCTGATAAATTGGTCGACTTACCACAAAATTCTCCTGGGGTAGAGGAATTGAGGAACGCTATAGAGCGTGCTCGGAAGACTAGACAATTTGGTTATCTGGAGCTGGAGTATCTGAACAAAGTAATGACGGAACTGCTTGAAGAATTCAAACCAAAATCTCAAAAATAAATTGAATAATAACCGCTTATAACTGGATAAATATGCAAACTAGAGGTATTATACCATTGAACAAATTGAACCCAAAAGGAGAAACATATAATGCTTTATTCAAATGCAGAAGCCAACCTAATCTTGGAACAAGCCCGCAATCGTTTAGCCCTTTTATCCAAAGGTTTTATAAGCCTGGCTCAAGAACGAGAGTTGGACAGTGTAGAACAGGAAGATGCTACCCAGGTTCAGAACCTACTAACCTCCATTCAAGAAGCCGATACAAGTGGAAAAATGGCTGATTTGGAATTGCAGCTGATTGTCGAAGACACCAATCGTATCTGGGAAGAAGTATCTTTTACTTAGACGATGGAAGGAAAATAAAGATGGATGAAAAGATTATAGAATTACTGAAAAGGCGCTATCCCGCTGGAACGAGGGTTCGACTCTTAAAAATGGAAGACCCGAATCCAGTTCCAGTTGGTATGTTGGGAACGGTGGAAGATGTGGATGATATTGGTTCCTTGATTGTTCAATGGGACAATGGACGGCAACTTCATGTGTTACACGGTATTGATGAAGTCGAGAAAAGCGATTCATAAGAAATAAAGCCTCCGGGCTTTTTCTTGTGGACTAAAGGAGGTGAGGGCATGGCACAAAAGGGCAGAAAGCCCAAACCAACTAGTTTAAAAATTTTAGAAGGGAATCCTGGCAAGCGCCCACTTCCAAAGAATGAAAATCAGCCTAAGAAGAAAGCTCCTAGATGCCCTTCCTGGCTTGAAGAAGATGCCAAGAAAGAATGGAAGCGTATGGGCAAAATCCTAGAAGGATTGGGACTTTTAACCGATATGGATATGACGGCTTTTGCGGGTTACTGCCAAGCTTATGCCCGCTGGAAGGAAGCAGAAGAGTTTCTTTCAAAACACGGCTCTATCATCAAAACTCCAAATGGCTATCTCCAACAAGTACCTCAAGTTTCCATTTCTCAGACCAATCTTAAAATCATGCTCAAGTTCTGTGAACAGTTTGGCTTAACGCCATCTGCCAGAACGCGGCTGGCTTCGATGGATTCCAAAGTGGGTTCAGGAGATGAAATGGAAGATTTACTAGGAGGGCGCTTATGACGTATCACTATATTCCTTCTCCCTTCATGCTTCCAACTTCTCGTTATGACGAGAAGAAGGCAGACCGGGCAGTAACCTTCATTCAGAATCTCTGCCACACGAAAGGACGCTGGGCGGGACAGAAATTCTTACTGTTACCATGGCAGGAACAAATTGTACGTGACCTTTTTGGTATCGTAAAGAAAGATGGGAATCGTCAGTTCCTGACGGCTTATGTAGAGATTCCCAAAAAGAATGGGAAGTCGGAACTAGCTGCTGCGATTGCTCTTTATCTCTTATACGCAGACGGAGAAGCTAGTGCCGAAGTGTATGGGGCGGCCTGTGATCGAAACCAGGCCTCTATTGTTTTTGATGTGGCCAAACAAATGGTTTTGATGAGTAGGGCTTTAGAAAAACGGTCCAAAGTCATGGGGGCTACTAAACGCATCATCAATTATTCTAATGCTGGCTTCTATCAAGTGTTGTCGGCAGAAACTGGAACCAAGCATGGACTCAATGTATCAGGTCTGGTCTTTGATGAAATCCATGCCCAGCCCAATCGTCATCTGTATGATGTCTTAACCAAAGGAAGCGGGGATGCCAGAGAGCAGCCCCTCTTTTTTATCATCACAACTGCAGGAAATGACAAGAACTCCATTTGTTATGAACTGCATACCAAGGCCTTAGAAATTCTAAAAGGCCGGAAGAAAGACGGTAGCTTTTATCCAGTCGTCTATGGCCTATCAGAAGAAGAGGATTGGAATGATGAAGAAAACTGGCTAAAAGCCAATCCTTCACTCGGTCATACAATTGGAATTGACCGGGTTCGAGAAGCTTATCTGAATGCCTTAGATAACCCAGCAGAAGAAAATGTATTCAAGCAACTACGACTCAATATCTGGACTAATTCAGCGGTGACTTGGATTCCAGAACATGTCTATGACAAAGGGAGTCAGCCGATTGATGTAGAAAGTCTAAAAGGTAGAGATTGCTACGCTGGCCTCGATTTATCTTCTACCTCAGATATTACGGCTTTTGTACTGATATTTCCACCTAGACATGAAGCTGAAAACTATCAGGTTCTTCCGTTCTTTTGGTTACCTGAAGATACACTGGTTCTTAGGTCCAGGCGAGACCATGTGCTGTATGATGTCTGGGAAAAGCAAGGGTTTCTTCTTACCACAGAAGGGAATGTCGTTCATTACGGGTTTATTGAACGGTTCATTGAAGAACTCTCCACTATCTACCACATCAGAGAAATTGCTTATGACCGCTGGAATGCGACACAGATGGTTCAGAACTTAGAAGGGATGGGCTTAACAATGGTTCCATTTGGTCAGGGCTACAAGGACATGAGTCCACCTTCTAAAGAGTTTTATAAACTCATGATGGAAGGGAAAATCCAACATGGAGGTCATCCTGTGCTGAAGTGGATGGCACAAAACGTCGTTATGAGACAAGACCCCGCTGGTAATATTAAACCAGATAAGGAAAAGTCTATTGAGAAGATTGACGGCATTGTAGCAACCATTATGGCTTTAGATAGGTGCATTCGACATCAAAAAGATGAAGGTAGCATTTATGATGAGAGAGGTATTTTATCTTTCTAGTTGAATCCTTTCTCTGTTTTATGTTACAATGTATATACAAAATGTATTTACAAAAAGGAGAGGTTTAATGGCTAGTACACAAGCAGTTAATTTTAGAGCAGATTCAGTGTTTTACCAACAAACGAAAGAAATTCTAGCTAATGAAAAAATTACTGTGTCAGATGTCCTGAATGCAGTACTTAGAAAAATTGCGAATGGGACGGTTGATGCAAGAGAATTTGTTTCCAGTGATTTGCAGGACACACAGTATCAAGTTGCTTTTGAGGATTTGAAGAAAGAGATTTTAGTTGGACATCAGGAAATTGCTCAAGGGAAAGTCACTTCTCTAGCTGATGTGAGAAAGGAATTTGGTCTTGACTAATTTAAAACGGTATCAAGTTTCACTTGCAGATAGGGCTAAGCAAGACCTACGAGACATTCATGAGTACATTGTTGTGAATTTTTATAGTCAACAATCGGCGGATGGAAAAGTTGATTTAATTTTAAGTGCTCTTGAGACTTTGGAGATGTTTCCAGAGGCTTGTCCTCTTGTTTCGAGCAGAGGATATGGTGAAGTCGTTGATGATGGGAAACCTTATCGTTATATGCCAATAGAAAACTATTTGGCATTCTACTATATAGAGAATCACACAGTATTTGTAGCTCGTATTCTGAGTTCAAAACAGGATTGGGTTAAGATTTTCTATAAGTAAAGTAAGGAAATAAAAAAATAGATGACACTCTATCTTTATCAAATGAGCAATTAAGTCTTGAGCAGGAAAAAGCTCAACTTTTCTCTAGCTTTCAAAATACAATTGAGAATAACCTTACTAAATTAATTAAAAATTGTATCAAAAAATATGTCAATTTTTGCAGATATGACTGGATATATACCTTATTTAGAGGTAATATGTAACCAACAAAAGGATAGGAGAACAGACATGGCAACGACAGCACAAGTTGGGATTTTAAGCCAGAATAATACTGCAAGATTGATTGAAGTTGCATCAGATGGTTATCCAGATTATATAAAGCCACTGTTGATAAAGTATTACAATACTTTGGAAAGCGTGAATGAGCTACTAGAGAACGGCAATCTTATGTATTTGGAAAAGAGCCTCGAGGAGAGCCCCAAAGATAAAGTGATTACCACCGTTGAGTTCATTAGATATGTTGGAAATGTGAGCGATTTTGGAACAAAACGGATGGTGGTGGATTACCGGTACATTTTCAAGGAAGAAGATAAAACTTGGTATATGATTAACAATGGAAACTTTATAAAATTATAAGAATCAAAGCATCTCAAGCGAGGTGCTTTTTTTCGTGTCTAGAAAAGGAGATGAATATGGGAATATTGGAACGATTAGGGCTAAAACGACAGAGGGGAGAGCCCAGGAATAAGTATGAAGGGAATGACTTTTCGCTGCTCTTTGGTCGAACCACGAGTGGGAAAACGGTCAATGAACGGACGGCATTACAAACGACTGCGGTTTATGCCTGTGTGCGGATTCTGTCAGAGACCATTGCTTCTTTGCCTCTTCATGTTTATCGATACACCGAAGGAGGAAAATCAAAGGATACGGAACACGTTCTTTATACGCTCTTACATGATGAGCCGAACCCTGATATGACTTCTTTTGTCTTTCGGGAAACCTTGATGAGCCATCTCTTGATCTGGGGAAATGCCTATGCTCAGATTCTTCGTGACCGTTCAGGTCAGGTGATGGGGTTATATCCATTGCTGCCGGATCAGATGAGTGTTCACCGAAGTGAAAAAGGAAAGCTCTACTATGTTTACAATCGCTATGAGGAAGATAATCCAAATTTTCAGGAAAAGGGAAGCATTGTTTTATCACAAGAAGAAGTACTTCATATTCCAGGATTAGGCTTTGATGGTCTGATTGGCTATTCTCCCATTGCTCTGGCAAAGAACGCAGTCGGGATGACGCTTGCTTGTGAAGAGTATGGCGCTAGTTTCTTTGGTAATGGAGCTAACCCTGGGGGAGTGCTCGAACACCCAGGTATCTTAAAAGACCCAGGAAAGGTGCGAGATTCTTGGAATGCGGTCTATCAGGGGACACGAAATGCTCATAAGGTCGCTGTCCTGGAAGAAGGGATGAGCTATAAGCAAATTGGCATTCCGCCTGAAGAAGCGCAGTTTTTGGAAACCCGCAAGTTTCAAATTAATGAGATTGCGCGTCTCTTTCGGATACCACCGCATATGGTAGGTGATTTAGAGAAGTCCAGTTTTTCGAATATTGAGCAACAATCCCTTGAGTTTGTTAAGTATACCTTGGACCCTTGGGTCGTTCGGTTTGAACAAGCCCTTAAGAAAAGTTTGCTGCTGCCGGAAGAAAAGAAGACCCATTTCATTAAATTTAATGTGGATGGCCTGCTTCGTGGAGATTACCAAAGTCGAATGAACGGCTATGCGATTGGCCGGCAAAACGGCTGGCTCTCGACAAATGATATCCGGGAGCTAGAAGAACTCAACCCTATCCCGCCAGAAGAAGGGGGCGACCTCTATCTCATTAATGGGAATATGACCAAACTAAAAGATGCAGGAGGATTTATGAAAGAAAACCATGAAGGAGAGAGTCATGAATAAATTTTGGAATTTCAGCGAGGATGAAACAGGGCGCGTGCTGCATCTAAATGGTACGATTGCTAGTGAATCCTGGGTGGATGATGATGTGACTCCGCAAATTTTTAAGAATGAACTCATGAGTGGCACCGGGCCATTGACCTTATGGATTAACTCACCGGGTGGAGATGTCTTTGCGGCAGCTCAAATCTACAATATGTTAATGGACTACAAAGATGACGTGACCGTCAATATTGATGGCATTGCAGCTTCGGCAGCCAGTGTTATTGCTATGGCGGGAACCACCGTCAATATGAGTCCGGTAGCTATGATGATGATTCACAATCCGATGACCGTCGCAATTGGGGACTCTAAAGAAATGGAGAAGGCCATTGCTATGTTATCGGAAGTCAAAGAGTCTATTCTCAATGCCTATGAAATTAAGACTAGCTTGTCTCGTGTGCAGTTGTCCCACTTGATGGATGCCGAGTCTTGGTTTAATGCTAAGAAGGCTCTTGAACTTGGCTTTGCGGATTCTATTTTGTATGAACCAGCTCCTCATGAAGAGGGGACGGTTGAAAGTATGATGTTTAGTCGAGCAGCGGTGACCAACCAGCTGCTTTTAAAATTGGCTGATAAAAAAATTCAGCCCAAAACACCAGTTTCTCAGTTAGAGAAACGATTGTCACTCTTGAAATAAGAAAGGAAGAACCATGGGAAACATTCTAGAATTAAGAGAAAAACGAGCACAGGTATGGGAGAAAGCAAAAAACTTCCTGGATACCTGTCGGGATGATAAGGGGCTGGTTTCTGCAGAAGATACGGCCCGTTATGAAGAAATGGAAGACGAGGTTGTTCGCCTTGGTAAAGAAATTGAACGCTTGGAGCGGCAGGAAGCACTGGATAGAGAATTAACCAGTCCAGTTAGTCAAGCGATTGTTGCTAGTCCAACCGTAGGCGGAGGAAATCCAAAAGGCGGACGTTCCTCTAAAGCCTACAACACAGCTTTTTGGAACAATATCCGTAAGAAAAATTTCTATGATATTGAAAATACCCTCAGTATTGGGGATGACTCACGTGGCGGTTATTTGGTTCCAGATGAATATGAGAAACGCCTGATCCAGGCTCTTCAAGAAGAAAACTTCATGCGGAGTCTCGCAACGGTCATTCAGACTTCAAGCGGAGAGCGTAAGATTCCAGTTGTGTCAGGGAATGGTGAAGCGACTTGGATGGATGAGAACTCTAAGTTCAAGGAATCAGAAGATACCTTTAGTCAAGTAACGCTTGGTTCTCATAAGGTTGGGACAGCTATTAAGATTTCTGATGAGCTGCTCTATGATTCCGTCTTTGATTTGGAAAGCTATATGGCTAATGAATTTTCTCGTCGTATTGGTGTGAAGGAAGAAGAAGCTTTTCTGATTGGTGATGGAACAGGTAAGCCAACTGGAATTTTTCAAACGGTCACTGAAGGGGCGACTAGTGGTGGTGCGACGATTACCTTTGACGATGTCATGGATTTGTATCACTCGCTTAAATCACCTTATCGGAAAAATGCAGTATGGATTTTGAACGACTCCACCGTAAAAGCTTTACGGAAACTCAAGGACAATAACGGCAACTATATCTGGCAGCCATCTGTTCAAGCTGGTGTACCAGATATGATTCTGAATCGTCCTTATTTCACCTCTAGCTTTGTGCCAACCATTGATACAGGTAAAAAAGTTTTGGCTTTCGGTGACTTTTCTTACTACTGGATTGCGGACCGTCAAGGACGTTCCTTTAAGCGCCTGAATGAACTCTATGCAGAAAGCGGTCAAGTTGGCTTTCTTGCTAGTCAGCGCGTGGACGGCAAGTTGATTCTGAATGAAGCAGTTAAAGTCTTGACAATGAAATGAGGCTTCTCATGAAGATTAGTTTGGAGGAAGCAAAGAACTATCTGAGAGTCGAACACTCAGAGGATGACAACTTGATTCAAGTCATGATTTCTGCCAGTGAAGAGTTGTGTTTCAGTATCCTACGCAAGAATCTGGAGGAAGTGACGGAAGAAAAAGAAATCGACTTCCTTCAGACGATTGTTTTGTTTGGGACAGCTTATCTTTATGAGCATCGGGAAGAAGGAGGGCAGGAAAGCTTGGTAGAACTCCTCAAAGCTCTTCTTTCTGCCCACAGAAGGGATGTATTCTGATGAAAATAGCCCCGTTAAGCAAACGAGTTTTCTTTGAAAAACGAGTGATTGTGCAAGATGCTATTGGCAATGAAAGCAGTCAGTGGCAGCCACTGTTTTCCAGGTGGTGTTCCTGCAAGGTGCTTCTTGAAACGGAAGGCACTGGAACAGTAATGGTAAAGAATATTCATCAGTTACGCTTTACGCTGCGCTACGACCCTGCTATTCAAGAATTGGATAGCAAGATTACTCGTCTTCGTTTTGAGGAGAAGCTTTATAATATCAAAGCCATTGATTCGTTGACTTATCCTCAGAAGATAATCTTAATAGATGCAACAGAGGAGGCACAATATGGCAACCATTGACCCATCTGAATTAGCTCGGGCTGTTCAAAAGGAGTTAGAGGATTATGTGGAAAGGTCTACTGAAACAGTGAAAGTAGTGGTGAAAGAGAGCACGAAGGAAGCCGTCAATGAGTTAAAGCAAGGTTCTCCTAAAAAGCGGGGGAAATATGCTCGAGGCTGGACCTCTACTGCGACGAAGGAAACCAATTTAGCACTGACAAAAACGATTCATAATCGGACACCAGGACTGACGCATCTCTTAGAAAATGGACATGCTAAACGAGGGGGTGGAAGGGTCGAAGGTATTCGGCATATTGCTCCTGTTGAAGAAAAGATGATTCAGAAATTTGAAGAGCACTTAAAGGAGAAATTATGAAGAGGGCTGAATGGTTTCCGTTCTTTCGTAGCTTTGATTTGCCATGTGCATACCACCATTTTGAGGAGGGCCATAGTCCAGCTCCTCCCTTTTTGGTGTATTGGTTTCCAGCTTCTCAGAATTATGGAGCAGATAATCAGGCCTATTACAAAGGAAGTCAAGTACGACTGGAACTCTATACCGATAAAAAAGACCTTGAACTAGAAGAGGAAATAGAAGCTGCACTCGACAGTCATTCTCTCTTTTTTGACAAGGAAGAAACCTACCTGGATACAGAAAAGCTGTATCAGGTCATTTATCATTTGGACCAATAGAAAGGAATAATCCGATGGAGAAAAATAAAGTCACCTTTGGTTTGCAGGATGTCCATTGGGCAGAAGTAACCAAAGAAGGAGATGATGGGGCGCTGACCTACGGGACAGTGGAGCGACTCCGGGGTGCCGCAGAGCTGACCTTGGAGCCACAAGGGGATTCTGGTTCCTATAAGGCAGACAACATCAATTTTTATACGACAGAATCTAACGATGGTTATGAAGGTACTCTAAAACTAGCACTCTTAACACAGGAGTTTTTGACTCGTGTTTTGGGAGAAAGTATTGATGCGCAGAGCAAAGTCATTTCAGAAATCGCAAGCAGTGAGAAGAAAAACTTTGCTTTGATGTTTCGATTTGAAGGGGATAAGAAAGAAACGCTTCATGTTCTCTACTATTGTTATGCAAGCCGGCCAACAGTCGCTTCTAAAACCAAGAGCGGTTCAGACATTAATGAAGTGGAATTGAAATTCAAAGCTAGTCCTCGGCCGCTTGATAAGCTAGTCCGTCGCAGAACAACAGAGGATACACCGGAAGATGTTAAGAAAACTTGGTTCACGAAAGTCTATGAACCAGCTTCGAAACCAGGAGGTTAATCATGAGGAAAACGATTCAGTTATCAGGTAAGAACATTGAGTTAGCTACTAATGCTTACACACCGATTGCCTATAAAAAAGAATTTGGGAAAGATTATTTTCAGGATCTGTTTCAAATGTTGCAGGCAGAGTCGATTCTAAAAAAAGCTGAACAGCTAGAAGAAGGCAAAACTTTATCTGCATCGGATGTGGATATGAGCATGTTGGCGGATTTTGATATGACGTTTTTCCACAGGCTCTTTTGGGTTTTTGCCAAATCAGCTAACCCATCTATTGAACCTTTTGAAGAGTTCTTTATGGACTTAGAAGAATTTCCGCTTCAAACAGTAGGACCGGTCCTGATGGAATTGTTAAATCAAGGAATGACCACCAGAAAAAAGTCGATGCGTCGGAAGAAGCGAGTAGCGAAACCTTCACGGTAGAATCCTATCTTCACTGTTGTAAAGAGACGGGGCTATCCATGTCTGATTTAAAAGAGATAACGATTGGCATGGCCTTGGACTATCAGACAGACTATGTTGAAGTGCGTACCAAAAAGGAAGATAAGACCCGTAAGGCTAACCAGACAGACTTTGATAATTTTTGATGTGGCGGTAAGGAGGTGACGGTATGGCTGGAACGATTAAAGGAATCACAATTGAAATTGGAGGCGATACCCAGCCCTTACAAAAAGCTCTAAAAGGGGTGAACCACGAAGCCTTAGAAGCAAGCCGAGAGCTGAAACAAATTGATAAGGCACTAAAATTTGACACAGGCAATGTCACTCTCTTAACTCAGAAACAAGAGGTTTTAGCCAAGCAAGTTCAAACAACCAAAGAGAAGCTAGAGACACTACGTCAAGCCCAATCTCAGGTAGAAGTTCAGTTTCAAAGCGGGAAAATCGGAGCTGATCAGTATCGGGCTTTTCAAAGAGAGGTCGAAATCACTCAGAACACTCTCAAAAGCTATGAGAATAAGCTGGAGGGTGTCAACCGAGCTTTGGAACAAAATGGCTCTAGTGTCACCAGCAACAAAAGTAAACTAGCTGCTTTAGGAGTTGAACAAAATCAACTAGCTTCAGAGAGTGAGAAAGTCGCTTCCTCCTTTAAGTTGCAAGAAAGTCAGCTAGGTCGTAATGCCAGTGAATCTGAAAAACTGGCCCTTGCTCAGAAAAAGGTTGCGGCTCAGTCAGAGATTGTCGAGAAACAGATTGCCATTTTAGAACGGCAGTTAGAGTTGACCAAGGCCGAATACGGTGAGAACTCAGTTGAAGCCAATAAACTAGAAAAGTCACTCAATGAAACCAAGACAGCTTATCATCATCTGCAAGATGAGATGAGCAGCATGAGTGGGGCAAGTGATAATGCTAACCACAGCTTAGCAGAAACTAACAATCTTCTAAGGTCTGAGATTCTAGCCAATTTCAGTGAAAAACTGAGCGAAATCAGTCAGAAGCTGATTGACTTCGGAAAAGCAACACTGGAAGCTTTTCGAGAAGTGGACGAAGGGATGGATATCATCGTCACCAAAACCGGTGCCAGCGGAAAAGCACTGGATGAGATGACAGATATTGCAAAAGGCATTGTGACTGAAATTCCAACGAACTTTCAAACAGTGGGCAGTGCTGTTGGTGAGCTTAATACCCAGTTTGGGTTGACTGGTGATGCCTTAAAGGACGCTTCTGCGACTTTGATTAAGTACGCAGAAATCAATGGTTCGGACGTGACGGAATCAGCTGTTTCTGCAAAACAAGCTATTGAAGCTTATGGACTTGAGACGAGTGATTTAAATCGAGTCTTAGATACTGTCACTTATACGGCCCAGGCGACTGGAGTCAGTGTTCAGGATTTGATGAACAAAGCTATCCAAGGTGCTCCACAAATTAAGGCTTTAGGACTTTCGTTTGATGAGGGTGTGGCTCTTATGGGGCAGTTTGAAAAAAGTGGGGTCGATTCTTCGGCTGCTCTTTCTTCTCTCTCCAAAGCAGCAGTCAACTATGCAGCTAAAGGAAAGACACTGAGTGAAGGCTTAAAAGAAACGGTCGAACAAATCCGAAACAGCACTAGTGAAACGGAAGCCTTAACGCTTGCATCCAGTATCTTTGGTACTAAAGCTGCTCCACGGATGGTGGATGCCATTAAGCGGGGGGCTCTATCTTTTGATGATTTAGCAGGAACCGCAGAAAAAGCAAAGGGAGTGGTTGCTTCCACCTATGAAGCAACACTTGACCCTATTGATCAGTTCACCTTAGCTCAAAATGCAGCTAAAGAGGCCATGGCCGAAGTTGGAGGAGCGATTGCAGAAACCCTAGCTCCGTTTCTCCAACAACTTGTTCCGCTTTTAAAAAGTGTTGCGGAATGGTTCGTGAATCTTCCGGAACCTGTGCGGGAGTTCATTCTGGTTGTGGGTGGACTGGTGACTGTTGCGGGTATTCTCTTACCCATTATTGTAGCCTTACAAGCTGCAGCTTTAGCTCTTGGGACGACGATTGTAGGGATGTTAGCTGCGGCTGCTCCGATTGTAGGGATTGTACTTGCGGTGATAGCGGCTGTTGCTTTATTGGTCATTGGTATTAAGGAACTATGGGAACATAATGAAGCTTTCAGAACGGCTGTTACGGATGCTTGGAATGCTATCTATTCAGCCGTTTCTTTCATCGTTCAGCAAGTCGTAGACTTTGTGATGGAAATTTGGGGAACCTTGGTTTCTTGGTGGCAGGAAAATCACCAGTTGATTCAAGATGTTGCAACAACTGTCTGGAATGCAATTTCGACGGTAATCACCACCATTATGGATTTAATTGGGCCTTATCTAACAGCCGTTTGGGAGAATATCAAGCTCGTTGTCACAACAGCCTGGGATATTATCAAAACAATAATAGAAACAGTCCTAAACGTTATTCTTAGCATTATCACATTGGTTATGCAGGTAATTACTGGGGATTGGTCTGGCGCCTGGGAAACCATTAAGCAAATTGTATCTACCGTATGGGAAGGGATTCAGTCCATCATTGGCACCGTTCTTAATGCCATCTGGCAATTTATAGTGAATAGCTGGAACGGTATCAGAGATAGTGTTTCAAATATTCTATCAGCCCTTTCTTCTTTATTTTCATCCATTTGGAATGCCATTCAATCCACGGTGACAGGGATTGTTCAGGGGATTGCAAACACACTATCCAACATCTGGAATGGTATCTTGCAGACCATATCAAATGTCCTAAACAACATCTTCTCAACTGTTCGAAATATTTGGGATGGAATCAAAAATGCCATTTCTGGAGCGATTGATGAGGCTAAAAATGCCGTATCCTCTGCCATCAATGCCATAAAGAATCTCTTTAATTTTCATATCTCTTGGCCGCATATTCCTTTGCCACACTTTAGTGTCAGCGGGTCGGCCAATCCGCTTGATTGGTTAAAGGGGGATATTCCACGGATTGGGATTGAATGGTATGCCAAGGGTGGGATCTTAACCAAGCCAACCATCTTTGGCCTAAATGGTACGAATCTCTTAGCAGGAGGGGAGGCAGGCAGAGAAGCGGTTCTTCCCTTAAACAGAGAAACATTGGGTCAGATTGGTCGTGGAATTGCTTCTACCTTTGATGCTCTGCCACAGATTACCATTACGATTTCAGATGTTGTAATCAGAGAAGAAGCGGATTTAGAACGTTTGGCAGAACATGTAGCAGGAAGATTGGCAGATGAACTCGCTAGGCAAAAACAACTGAAAGGATTGGGAATATGATTCGATACAATGAGTTGGTGATTGATGGGGTGCATACCTCCTCATTTCCCTTTAAGGTGATTGTAGAAAACAGTCCACCAATTGTCATGAAAGGCAGCAAGACTCAGCTCCTTGAGCATAGAGGAATCAGTGGTGCTATAATGGAAACCAACAAGCATCGCAATGTGATGGAGTTGGCATTTAAGATTTATGTGGTCAAGCCAAGTGAAGAAGAACTCTTCCAGTTTTTGACACTCTTTTCTAAAGAGCAATTTTGGCTGGAGAGCGAGCAATTACAAACGGTTCGTCTTTGGTGTTATAAGGTGCTGGTCTCAAAGATAGAAAAGGATAAGCATGGTGTTTATGAGTTAGAAGTAAGTTTTCAATGCCATCCCACAAAATTCTTTAAAGATACAGATAGTCAGTCATTCACTCAAAATGGTGCTTTGCGAACGAAGGGGTCGGCTTTGGCTTTCCCCAAATTGACAATAGCGGGAAACACCTCAACTGAAACCAGTTTTACGATTGGCAGTCAGGTTATTCGTTTGGAGAAAATAGAGTCTGGTGAAAGACTGGTGATGGATAACAACCCTGACAAACCAAGTTTTAGAACCTCATCAGGAAAAAGAATCAAGTGGTCTGGTGATTTTTTGATGATTGACCCTTCAAAAGATAAAACAGTGGGTGTCGTATTGGGGTCTGGGATTCAGTCCATTCGTTTTGAGATTGTCTGGGGGTGGGCTTAATGCTTTATTTATTGGATAAGGAAGTACAGACCGTTAAATGGAACGGTATCCCTCTTTATGAAGCGGTATCTGCTAGGGTAGAGGAAACGTTGAATGGAGATTTTACCTTAACCCTCAAGTACCCTATAACGGACAGCCATCTTTATCGGCTATTGAAAGTAGATAAACTGATTAAGGCTCCTGTCCCTGAATTGGGAGAACAGCTTTTTCGTATTAAAAAACCAGTTGAGATGGATGACTACGTGGAGGTACTGTGCTATCACATCACGGATGACATTCTACAGCACTCCATTAAGCCAATCGGAAATTCTCAAGTCGGCTGTATGACGGCCTTATCTAATATGGTCCAAGCAGCCAAGACAAGTCTTGGGCCTTTTTCTTTCACTAGTGATATTGTCAAACACAGGGATTTTAATACGACTGAGACAACTACGCTTTATAACGTCTTGCTGGATGGTGCTCATTCCATTGTCGGAACCTGGGAAGGGGAACTGACTCGAGATAATTTCTCATTCTCTATTCAAGAGCATCGAGGACAAAATCGTGGCGTCATTATTACGACTCATCAGAATCTAAAATCCTACAAGCGGAATAGAAGCTCTCAGAATGTCGTGACCCGTATTCATGTTCATTCAACCTTTAAACCAGAAGGAGCTAAGGAGGAGAAGACGTTAACCGTAACTGTTGACAGTCCTTTGCTTAGTGCTTATCCCTATATCAACGAAAAAGAGTTTACGAATAACAATCTCAAAACCCTTGAGGAATTGCGAAAATGGGGAGAGAGTAAATTCTATCATGACAAAATTGACCGAGAGCAGGATGCCATTGTGATAGAAGCCTATGAGCTAGATGGTCAAACGGTTCATTTGGGAGACTGGGTCACTCTTAAAAGTCGAAAGCACTATGTGGATTTGTTAAAGCAGACTGTGGCTTATGAATATGATGCGCTGGCCAAAGAATATATCTCATTGACCTTTGACGATAAAGTCAGAGAAGGTGGCCATAATACCTCTTCAAAATTGACGGCTGCAGCACATTCCATTTTGAATCTTGCCCAAGGCAGTCAAGAGTTGATGATTGAACGAGCCTTGAAAAATGCCAATCGGGCCTTTGAAGCTGCTTTTGAGAAGCAAGAGAACAAGGTACTAGACGGCATTGAAAAGGCAAAAGCAAAGGCAGAAGAAATTGCAGCTCAGACTCGTGATCAGATTCAGAGTTCGTTTACTGCTTTTACGAAAACGACAGAATCCACGCTTCAAGCGATTTCTCAAAAGTCAGAAGAAGCCTTAGGGAAGGCAGGAGCTACTCAGCAAGTTCTGAACAAAGTCCAAGAAGTGACGAATCGAACAACAGCAGAACTGACAGCTTTTCAAACTGAAACTCTTCAGAAAATGGGAACATTTGTCAGTAAGACAGAAGTCAAGCAAACACTATCTGGCCTTGAAACAACTCTCCAACAGGTTCAGGGGTATGTTTCAAAAGATGGAGAGCGGAGAGAACGGTTTGAGCAGTATGTACGGACAGAAACAGCTAACCAAGCTAGCGCTGTTCGAGAGCAGGTTGCTAAGGATTATGTCGCAAAATCTGTTTATTCTGAAGATGTAAAAGGCTTGAATCGTCGTTTTGAAAGTCTGCGTGTGGGGGGACGTAATTATATCCGTCATTATGATTTTGATGGCCTGTTGCCCCTTACTTCCAATATGTCCGAATGGAAGTTTGAACGGTTGCCAGATACGAATGCTAAAAGTGGCTACCATCTCAAAGCTACCTGTACAAAAGCTGGGAATGGTGGTTTTCATAAGCCTATTTTTGACATGAGAGGAACGGAATGGCAAGGGGAGAAGATGGTTTATGCAGCAGACATGAAAGCTAGCCGTTCGACTGTGGTTCGCTTTGGTTTTGAGACAGGCGGTGTTTCAACAGTGACGCTTCAAACTGACTGGCATCGGTTTGTCCATCCCTTTACCGTGAAGTTCGAGAAATTTTGGTCCTGGGTTTGTTATTCAAATGGCTGGCAGGTTGGTGACGTTCTCTACATTCGAGACCCACAATTGGAAGATGGGACAATTGCGACATCACCGAGTCCAGCTCCAGAGGATGACCGGCAGTACACAGAAACCAAGATTGCTTCTTATTCTCAAACAGTGGAGGGACGCTTTTCAGAAATCATGCAGGCAGTCAATGGCAAGACCAACAGCAGTGATTTTCAAAAGGTTCAGGAAACAGTCAATCTGTACTCGCGAGTCATTGGTTCACAAGAAGATACCGTTAAACATAACCTGGCCCAGATTGTTTTGACTGATTCTTCCTATGTGACCAAGGTGACGGATTTGACCCAGAAGGTATCAACTGTTCAAACTCAGCTGGCGAATAGTTGGTCGGTTCAGCATTTAACTTCTAGTGGTAGAGTTTTAAACAGTATTAATCTCCTAGCAGACGGTCGGAATTGGATTCATGGACGACTTACTCATATTACTGGTGAAACGTGGATTGACCATGCTGTGATTAAGTCAGCCATGGTGGATAAGTTAAAGACAGCCAACTTTGAATCGGGATCAGTCACAACCGCAATCTTAAGTGCAGAAGCAGTGACGGCTGAGAAACTGAAAGTAGATGATGCCTTGTTTAACAAGTTATCTGCGACCGAAGCTTACTTGAGGAAACTTTTCTCAAAGCATGCCTTCATCAGCCAGGTGCAGTCGGTAACTTTATCTGCGAACAAGATATCTGGTGGTATTCTAACAGCCATTAACCGAGCTATGGAAATCAGTCTCAATGCGGGTCAGATTTTGTATTATACAGACCAAGCAGCATTGAAACGAGTTCTAGCCGGTTATCCAACTCAGTTCATTAAGTTTGCGACAGGGACTGTGGATGGCAGAGGAAGAGCAGGTGTAACCGTTATTGGCTCGAACCGGTGGGGAAGTGAAAGCTCGAATGATGGTGGTTTTGTTGGAATCCGTGCTTGGAATGGAACTAATGTAGATTCACTTGATGTGGTTGGGGATGAATTGTCTTTTGCCAGTTCGGCCTATGATAACAAAGATGGATGGGTTATGACAACAACAGGAAAACTTCAACTGCGACCGAGCAGAAAACAGGATAGGAGAGATTCCACAATTAATGTGGGTGATGTTTGGCTCTATTTAGATACAAGCGGTAACTATGTCTCACTTCACGAGGTATTACAACGTATGTCTAATAGCATTGGAGCACTCTATGAGTATCGAGCGAATCAAGGAGAAGGGCATCCAGCTTGGTGGGATACCAGAAGCTTAGTGGGACGTTTATAAGAAAGGAAACAAATGAATTCAGAAGAAATTAATCAGGCTCTTCGTTTAACCATTGAAGAGCTGACCAGAAAACTGGCTGATGAGGTGACCTCAAAGAACCTCTTAGCTATTCAATTGACTCAGAAAGAGGAGGCCTATCAAGCCCTCCAAAAGGAAAAGGAAGAATTGGAAATAGCACTTGATGAAGTGACAGCTCCAGCAGAAACAAATGGAGGTAAAAAAGATGGAGAATAAGGAATTATTACCTGACCTCAGCCAAATCACGGAACCCTTTGATTTGGCTGCAGCGCTCACCTATATGCGCGAGAATGGAGAATTCATTCGCTGTAAGAGTGAGGGCGAGGACTTTTATATGTACCGGGAAGTTCAAAAGCGTCCGGTTATTAAAGGAGGCCGTCGGCAATTCAAAGAAGTCGAAACGGTAGGTGCATTGACCCAGTGGGGAGCGACAGTCTCTACCATGAATCTGTCGGAGTTATTCCATAAGAATTTTTATATCATGCAGTTTGATGAGAAGGGAAATCCAGACTGGAGTGAACCTCATAGAAAGGAAAATGAATCATGAAGCAGTTAGTTTTTGCGAATAAAGTTCTCTTTACTACGGTAGGCGGACTAATTGGAAGTGTCTTTGGCGATTGGGATGGTTTTATTTTTGCATTGATTGTCTTTATCACTATTGATTATATCAGTGGGTTGATGGCAGCCGTTGTTGAAAAGAAACTATCCAGTGCAGTTGGTTTTCGAGGACTCTTTAAAAAGGTTGTGATTTTGATGCTGGTGGCCATGGGGCAGATTATTGATACCCATATCTTGAAACAGGGGGGTATTATCCGCACAGCCGTTATTTTCTATTACCTGTCTAATGAAGGCCTCAGCATCATTGAAAATGCGGCCCGGATTGGTTTATCAGTTCCAGAAAAACTCAAGCAGACCTTGAAACAATTAAAATCGGAGGAAAAATAAGATGGCTTTATTTGGAGTAGATATTAGTGAGCACAATGGTTTTATTGACTTTGATCAGTTGAAGAACAATGTTGACTTTGTCATTATTCGTTCATCCTGGGGCAGCTTTGCGGAAGACCTGCGTGCACGGCGAAATGCATCTGAATGTGAGCGGGTTGGCATTCCGTACGGTTTTTACCATTATAGCTATGCCCGAAACTTGGGAGAAGCACAAGCTGAGGTCAATGCCTTTTTGAACTTTGCTCGTCAATTCCATCCTTCTATGCCGCTTTATATTGATATGGAGGATGCGGACGGATGGAAAGCTAACAATGGGGGCGTAAGCTGGGAAACCTCTACGGCTATCTGCCGACTGTTTTGTGACAATGTAGAAGCCGCTGGTTACTGGGCTGGTGTCTATGCAAGCCTGTACTGGTTCCAGAATATGGGTGACTTGTCCCGCTATACGAATTGGGTAGCTCAGTGGCAGGTGGCTGCTTGTACTGTTCCAACAGATATCTGGCAGTTTACCAGTGATGGAATTGTTGGCGGTATCAGTGGCCGAGTGGATTCCAACTATATGTACCGGGACTTGCGTTCTGTTTATACTGGACAGGTGCCAGAACCTCGGCCAGAAGTGCCACAGCAAGCAACAGCCCCAGCGTTAACTGGGACTTACACGGTTCAAGAAGGGGATACTTTATCGGCTATTGCGGCTCTTTATGGGACAAGTTATCAGGAATTAGCCGCTATCAATGGAATTGCCAATCCTGACTTGATTTATCCGGGACAAGTCTTGCAGGTGACTGGAAGTGCGCAAGCACCTAGCAGCACCACTTATACAGTTGAAAGTGGCGATACGCTTTCAGCCATTGCGGATATGTATGGCACGAGCTACCAACACTTAGCGGCTATCAATGGAATTGAAAATCCAGATTTGATTTACCCCGGTCAAGTGTTACGAATTGAATAAAACGCTAAGGTCTGTGTGGAACCCTGCATGCAGGCCTTTTACATAGACAGCATTTCAACCAGAAAAATGCTTGAATGAGTGGGCTGGATACTTGATAAATTCAGCCTTTAGAGTGATATATAGTAAGGAAGAAAGGAGAGTGGAATGAAGCCGGAAAAGAAACGAGTTTGTGCTTATGCGCGGGTTTCAACCATGACAGAAAAGCAACAAGACTCCCTCACCAATCAGCAAGCCTACTATAGTCATCTCTATCAAAATAAAAAAGATGTCAACTTTATCGGAGTTTATTATGATCAGGGGATTTCGGGAAAACTGGCCAAACGTCCAGGCTTTCAGCAGATGCTGGAGGATTGCAGGGCCGGAAAGATTGATGTGATTCATACTAAGTCCATTTCCCGTTTTGCCAGAAATACGGAGTTACTACTTGAAGTAAGCCGAGAGCTGAAAGCCATCCAGGTGGATATCTTCTTTGAAGAACAAAATCTCCATACCTTGTCAAATGAGGGGGAAGTCATGCTTACGGTTCTTGCCAGTTACGCAGAAGAAGAACTGCGGAATATGAGTGAGAACCAACGCTGGGCTTTTCAGAAGAAGTTCCAGCGAGGAGAGCTAGTGATTAACACCAAGCGCTTCTTAGGCTATGACAAGGATGAGAATGGTGAGTTAATCATCAATCCTGAAGAAGCTAAAATCGTCAAACGGATTTATAACCTTTATTTATCTGGCAAGGGAGTTCATGCCATCGCAAAGCTTTTCAATGAAGAGAAAGTTACTACGGTAGACGGTGGGCAGTGGTATTCAAGTACCATTACCAATATTCTAAAAAACGAAAAGTATAAGGGAGATGCAATCCTGCAAAAATACTATTTCGCAGAAATCAAGGCCAAGCAACGCCTCAACCAAGGTCAAGTTCAGCAGTATCTGATTACGGATAACCATGAAGCCATTGTATCCAGAGAAGATTGGGAAGCCGTTCAAAAGCGTCTGAAACAGAATCGAAAGGCAAACCTAAGCATTGATTACAACCGACGATATCCTTTGAGCGGCTTATTGAAATGCGAGCATTGTGGCTCTACTTTAAAACGGCAGAAGTACTACAAAGGAAAGGTTGTATGGGTCTGCAGCAAGTACATCCGAGAAGGGAAAGCTTCCTGCATTGGCATGCGCGTGCTAGACAGTGCAGTCCAGGATTGGAGTATCCATGAGCCCACAGTGGTAAAGGAGGAGAACATCAGTGGCAAAAAACATTACAGTTATTCCTGCCAAGAAAACGATACAAGTCGAGCAGGAACAGCACATTCAGAAAATTCGGATGGCGGCCTATTGCCGAGTGTCCACAGACCAAGACGAACAGCTATCAAGCTATGAGAATCAGGTTCGGTATTACAAAGAGTATATTCGGCAGAATCCTCTCTACGACTTGGTTGATATTTATGCGGATGAGGGGATTTCAGGAACCAATACCAAGAAACGTATAGAGTTTAATCGGCTAATAGCCGACTGCCGAAAAGGCAAAGTGGATAGAATCATTGTGAAATCTATCAGCCGTTTTTCCAGGAACACGCTGGACTGCTTAAAATATGTCCGAGAGCTTAAAGAGCTAGGAATTGGGGTCACCTTTGAAAAGGAGAATATTGACAGCCTGGATGCCAAAGGAGAGGTGCTTTTGACCATTCTTTCTTCCTTGGCTCAAGATGAATCCCGGTCTATCTCAGAGAATGCGACTTGGGGGATCCGAAAGAAGTTCGAACGAGGCGAGATAAGAGTCAACACAACCAAGTTTGTAGGCTACGACAAGGGCGAGAATGGAAATCTTATCATCAATGAGGAGCAAGCCAAGATTGTCAGACGAATCTTTCGGGATTTTTTACAAGGAGAAACGCCAGAAAGTATAGCAAGAACACTGAAAGAAGAGGGAGTTCCAGGATGGAATGGAAAAGTTAACTGGTATCCGACTACCATTCAAAGAATGCTTCAAAACGAGAAGTACATGGGAGATGCCCTCTTGCAGAAAACCTATACGGTTGATTTTCTGACTAAAAAGCGCAGTGAGAACCAGGGACAAGTCAATCAATACTATATCGAGGGCAACCATGAAGCCATTATTAATAAGGAAGAATGGGAGTTGGTTCAGCTCGAGATTGAGCGAAGAAATCAGTTTAGACAGGACAATCACATCAATTTTTACATTATCCAGTGCGAACAAAACCCATTCACCTGCAAGGTATTCTGTAAAGAATGTGGAGGTCTATTTGGCAGAAAGAACTGGACGACGAGCAGAGGGAAACGGCCAGTCTGGCAATGCAATAACCGATATAAGGTAAAAGGAATTCAGGGCTGTACCAATCGTCATATTGATGAAGAAACATTGCAGCAGGCTTTCCTCAGGGCTATTGAGGTTCTTCGAGAAAATAAAGAAAAGCTACAAGAGAAGTGGGATAACTTTAGGGAAGAACAAAAGCTGGAGAAATACTATGCGACTCAATTGGAGGAGTTGCTGGGCAGTGATCAGGAAGAATTCAACGGAAGAAAGATGTGCCAGGTACTTGAGAAGATTAGCCTTGGTGAAGACGGCAGCATTACCGTTAAGTTTTTAGAAGGAACAGAAGTAAATTTATAAGGCCATAGCTAAGAGAGGAAGTGCTCATGCTATGGCCTTTTTATTTTTGTGAAATACGATTTATTATCTATTATGATTGTGCAGCAATTTAATTAACCATAATTTTAAAACAATTAACCTAAAAGGTTGACAAAAATTAGGAAATGGTTTATAATTATATTATAAGAGGTAAAATGGAGGAAAATAAAATGATAACAGAATATGGAAAATTCCTAAGGAAATTAAGAATAGACCAAGGCCAAATCCTCAAAACAATGGCAGAAAAGCTAGGTGTCAGCTCAGCCTTTTTATCAGCTGTAGAGAATGGTAAAAAGAAAATCCCAAAAACTTGGGAAGAAAAACTAGTAAAGGAGTACAAGTTGGACGGAGAGCAGTTAGCTGAATTGAGACGTTCCCAGCAAGATAGCCAACAGTTGATTGAAATCAATCTGGAAATGTTAACTGATGCACAGAAAGATACAGCATTTGCTTTTGCGAGAAGTCTTGAAAGATTTGATACTCAAGATTTATCAAAACTTGCTAAATTTTTTAATAAGAATCCGGAGGAAGTTAATGACCTATAATTATAAAGTAGCCCCATGTTCTAGATTAGAAATTCGAAACTATGCTGATTATTTCCGCGATAAGACAGAATTGTCTAATGAACTTGCGTATCCAATTGTGGAGGTTTTTGAATTATTGGCGGAAACTGGATATTATGATTATGAGATTGTTCCAATTGAAGATATGCCTAATAACTATGGAGAAACTCTCAAAGGTGAAAACTTAATTCGTATTCGTGAAGATATATATGAGAAAGCTTGTGAAGATGATGGATTTTCCAGATCCACAATTGCTCACGAACTTCTTCATTTTTTTAAACATCGTCAAGAAGAGATAGTTTTTTGTCGCACGGTTGAAGAAATGAACAGTAGAAAAGCCTACGAAGACCCCGAGTGGCAAGCCAACTGCTTCGCGGGAGAATTATTGGTTCCAAAAAGACTAGTTAAAAATTTGTCTGTTGAAGAGATAGTAGAACAATGCAAAGTGACACAAGCAATGGCTAGTTTTCAACTCGCGCAATATGAAAAAGAAGGTTGGTAAAAGAAAAAGCCTTTGAGTGGGGACTCAAGGCTTGGATAGAGCGGCTGGGTAAACCGACATATACACTATTAGTTTACCATAGTCGCCTTGATATTTCAATAGAAAGGTTTTACTCTATGGTAAAAGTTCAAGGTAACCGAAAAGGTTGCAAAGACGTTTTTAATGCGTTCCTAGTGAAAGATGCTACTTATGCAGGAAAAGAAGAAATTCCGATTATTAGGCCTTATAATGGCATTTTGCCGGAAAAGATGGTTCTATTTTCAAAAAGACATCAAACCACGGAGAAATTTTCATGGTTATGTTTTTATGAGGATGATTATAAATTTGAAAATCTTTGGAGAAATCCAAAACTTCATTTAGACACACTTTCTAAGTTTGAAGGAGTTATCCTTCCTGACTTTAGTTTATTTAGAGATATGCCGTATAACATGCAAGTAAATAATATATACAGAAGTCGTGCTATAGGTACCTGGCTTCAATCAATGGGAATTCCAGTCATTCCAAATATTCGTTGGGGGGATGAGAGAACTTATGATATTGCTTGCCTAGGTATATCAAAAGATAATGTGATTTCTGTTGGCTCGCATGGTCAGATGAAAGATTTAGATGACAGGCATCATTTTATCGACGGACTTGATTATGTTGTTGATAAACTTCGGCCTCATACAATTCTTGTATACGGTGCCTTACCAGATGATGTATTTGATTGGTATCGTCTTCAAGGAATTAATATTCTTCACTATCCAAGTGATACTTCGTTGGTTTATATGCAAGGAGGTGCCTAATGGGGACTGGATTTCACGGAGGATTTGGTAGAACAATAGGTACTGAGGCATTTGAATTTCATCAATCGGAAATTCCAGAGAACTCCTCATTACCAGATTTGATTAACCAAAGTAGTTCTGGTATAAAGGTAGATGACTTGTATGTCGAGCTAATTACTAACTATAAGGGATTTCAAAAAGGCTTAGTAGGAATAGTACTTTCAGAAGATGATAGTGATACATATAAAGTGAAATTTTTTACTCATGAAAATGAGATTCTGATTATCATTACGGTACCAAAATTACTATTGCGTCGCATTAGCTTTACGGAATTCAAAGCATATTTTATATAGTGTTTTAAAATAATATTTACATATTTTGGTAATACAAATTAGTCAAAGGGAAATACTTATGGCAAATTCGACTGAAAGAATTGGAATACACCACTGTGCCAAGATCGCAGAAAGCAATAAATGGATGTTTCGAGAACAACCAATAGATGATGTTGGTATAGACGCTCATATGGAATTTATTGACAATATGAAACCCAAGCAATTGATTGCATTGCAGATAAAGTCCGGGTCAAGCTGGTTTAAAGAAAAACGTGGTAATAGTATTATTTTTAGGGGTATTAACGAGAGACAGTATAATTACTGGACTATGAATTCTCTCCCTTGCATAGTTGTTTTATTTAACCCTGAGGATGATACATGCATTTGGCAAAAATTAACCACTGAAACCATTGAACGAACCAATGATGGGCAAGGAAAAGGATTTTTTGTTAAGGTTCCGTTGGATCAGGTTTTTTTAAACGAGTCTTCTAATAATATTCTGCTTTCCTATTCTAATTTACCCCAACATGTACAGAACTATAACTTTTTACTTTCTCAGAAAAAATTTATGGAAATTATTCAAAATGATGGTGAAGTAAAGTTGTATTCAAATGAATGGGTTAATAAATCAAGTGGCAGAGGCGAGACGAAGTTAATTGTCAATGATGGAAATGAGACCAAAGAGTATTTGTATCCGTATTGGTTTCCATTTACTCCCTACACAGAGGTTTTTCCTAAGCTATTTCCCTGGGCTCATTTTTCTGCTGACGAAGAATTTTTTGAAGAGAATGATATAGAATTATGGAGAGACCTTCATTGTTATTATGATAAAGAGGAAGATGAGTGGGAAGTTGTTGGCGATACATTTGAGGATTTTCGTAAGAAGTTGAACCCAATGCGTTGCATTAATCATGCAGGGGAGGTTGCGGAGTATATGTTGGTACTTAGCTTAAATGAACTTGGAAATTCGTTCTTGACAGTTAACCAGTTTGTAAATCAAAATCGCCCATATGCTGATGCAAGACCGAAATCAAAAGATATATAAAGGAAATTATTATGAAGAAACTTAGACTCAACGATGGGATGACACAAGCCCAAGCTGTTGACGGATATAAACTAGTTCCTACTGAAAAGTATGTAATAAACCTAGAAGAAGAGATGGAATTCTCAATAGCAATTATGCAATCTATTTATACTATGGGTTTTCCACCAGCGCTCAAAAATTGGCATGCATGGCTGTTTGAAAATGGTTTTAGTACTGAGTTACCGAATCCAACTAATGAGTTTGTGGCAAGCTATTATGGTGTAAAGCCTCTTTGGAAGACACCTTATTCCATCGGCATTGTTGTAAAGGCAGAGCATGATGATGACTATTACATTGTTATGGAATGTAGTGGAAAAAATAGGGGCTTCAATCATACACAAATTATTCTTACTCCGGGTGGGTGCATGTAGATTTAGAAGTTATTAAAACATGGTTAATCAATAACTTTAGGTACCATTACGTTTAATGATTTAATTAAAATATTCAGCCCCTCTTTATTTCGTTTCACAGTATAGGAAGCTAACGTCAGCACACGTGGAGTGTGTGGCTCTGCTCGTGAAAGCCTAGAAACTTTTTAGCGAAAGGCTTTATGAAGTCTCTGGAAACAATGGCTTTTTGGCTTTAGTGGGGATATATCAAAGTAACTATTTAAGTTGAAGTGGTTGGAATTATACTATTATGTTTGGTTGGAGTCATCAGATTTATTTCCATAGACGGCTAGTAGGTATGTTAATGTCTATTGTCTTATTTCTTAAAAAGATTTTTTGGAAAAATATTGTCCACCAATGTTTCCGAGTATCTCAAGGAGAAGATTGACCAGCCTTTCTATGAGGCAATGGACAAGGCGGGGGATAAGCTAAGCTGGAAGCTCTCAGTATCCGGCATTACAAGACGACCAATATGGTTGGTGGTTATAAACGAACGGAAGTCGTCGCGGACTCCTACGGTCATCAGATAGGGACGAGAGAAGTCACCTCGAATGAAATTGGGATTGACGAACTCTATAAAATAGAGAGTCCCTATAAAGTCGCTCTCCAACAAAGTGAATCGATTACACTAAACTAGACAGAAATTATAAAGTGTTCTACACTGATAAGAAATAGGAG
>NZ_JAUMZR010000020.1:0-33209 GCF_030528045.1 Streptococcus sp. | reverse complement strand
AAAAAGCTCCATAATTTCCATAGTGGTTTTTACCCACTACAGATATTATAGAGCCGAAAGATAGGAGAAGGACACGTTAGAATTGCTTAAAGCGCTTGATGCTTTCGTTTGGGGGCCTCCCCTCTTGATCTTATTGGTCGGAACGGGTATATATTTGACCATCCGACTAGGACTTTTGCAGGTGGCTCGTCTCCCTAAGGCCTTTCAGCTGATCTTTACCAAGGATAAGGGGCATGGCGATGTGTCGAGCTTTGCTGCTCTCTGTACGGCTCTAGCAGCCACCGTTGGTACGGGAAATATCATCGGGGTCGCAACAGCCATTAAGGTTGGGGGACCAGGAGCCCTCTTTTGGATGTGGATGGCAGCCTTTTTTGGGATGGCGACCAAGTATGCCGAAGGCTTACTTGCCATCAAATACCGTACTAAGGATGCAAATGGAGCTGTAGCTGGAGGACCCATGCATTACATCCTTTTGGGGATGGGAGAAAAGTGGTGTCCACTTGCTATCTTCTTTGCCCTAGCGGGTGTATTGGTAGCCCTTCTAGGGATTGGTACCTTTACCCAAGTCAATTCGATTACAGAATCTATTCAAAATACAGCCCAAGTTGATCCAGCTATCACGGCTCTGATTTTATCCATTTTTGTAGGGCTTGCCGTCTTTGGTGGCCTCAAATCCATTTCAAAAGTTTCGACAGCAGTTGTTCCTTTTATGGCTATTGTCTATATTTTAGGGACTCTTACAGTTATTCTCTTTAATATCGAGAAAATTCCGACTACACTTGCCCTGATTTTTACTTCAGCCTTTAGTCCGGCGGCCGCGGTAGGTGGTTTTGCAGGTGCCGGCATTCGGATGGCTATCCAAAATGGTGTGGCGCGGGGAGTCTTCTCTAACGAATCTGGTCTTGGTTCTGCTCCCATTGCAGCGGCTGCAGCTAAGACAAATGAGCCTGTCGAGCAAGGCTTAATTTCCATGACAGGAACCTTTATTGATACCCTCATTATCTGTACGTTGACTGGTTTAACAATCTTGGTAACTGGTGTTTGGAGTGGTGATTTGAATGGAGTTGCCTTGACTCAGTCAGCCTTCTCTACAGTTTTTTCACATTTTGGACCTGCTCTTTTGACCATCTTCCTTGTACTCTTTGCCTTTACGACGATTCTCGGATGGAACTACTACGGAGAACGCTGTTTTGAGTTCCTCTTTGGTGTTCGTTTTATCTGGCTCTATCGTGTAGTCTTTGTAGTCATGGTCTTGTTGGGAGGATTTATCGAGTTGGATATGGTTTGGATTATCGCAGATATCGTCAACGCCTTGATGGCTCTGCCAAACTTGATTGCCCTCTTGCTCTTGTCGCCAGTCGTCATTGCTGAGACTAAAAAGTATTTTAAACACTAACCCAATCACACTTTTAGTGTGATTTTTTCATTTCATAGACATTTCCTATCAAGGCGATTGAAAATATATATTATCCAAGTGGAAAATTCTATGATAGACTAAATGACAATAAAATGAAAAGAGGTTTCTTATGACAACATTTACCATCCACACAGTAGAATCAGCACCAGCAGAAGTAAAAGAAGTTCTTGAAACAGTACAAAAAGACAACAACGGCTATATTCCCAACCTAATCGGTCTCTTGGCTAATGCTCCTACCGCGCTTGAAGCCTACCGAACTGTCGGAGCTATCAACCGCCGCAATAGCCTGACACCAGTGGAACGCGAAGTAGTACAAATCACAGCTGCCGTAACCAATGGTTGTGCTTTCTGCGTCGCAGGTCACACAGCCTTTTCAATCAAACAAATCCAGATGAATGATGATCTTCTACAAGCACTCCGCAACTGTACTCCAATCGAGACAGATCCAAAACTAGATACTCTAGCTAAGTTTACCTTGGCGGTCATCAATACCAAAGGGCGTGTAGGAGATGAAGCCTTGGCTGAATTTTTGGAAGCTGGCTACACGCAACAAAATGCCTTGGATGTGGTTCTCGGTGTTAGTCTTGCCAGCCTTTGCAACTATGCCAACAACCTAGCCAATACGCCAATCAATCCAGAGTTGCAACCTTATGCATAAAAGGAGGAAAGAGTATGGGATTTTTTTCTGAAGAGTTTTTGAGCTGGTTGGACCAGCATGCTGATGAAATTGATAAACAGTCTTGTGAGGCTGGAGAGCAACTGATTGAAAGGATTGCAGCAGAATGAGCTTTTCGTGTAGGTGTTCCAGAATCTCTCGACGGTTCAGACGGAAGCGATCAAGATGTCATTGATATCCTTGCAGAACTTGCACAACATTCCTTGACGGCCTCATTTATTTCCTGGGGACAACGTACCCTAATTGACAATATTCTCAATTCAGAGAATTCCTATTTGAAAGAAAACTATCTGGAAAAACTCTTGTTTGGTGAATATGCAGGCGCAACTGCTCTGTCTAATGCTGTCAAGTATTTATCTAATTTAGAAGAGCTGAATGTTTATATCGTCGAAGAAAATGGACAATTTTATCTAAAAGGGCGACTACCATGGGTAACCAATGCCCGTAAAAATCGTTTCTTAACCATTTTTGTGGCAGGATTTGCAGATGATCCAAGTAAAAGTTATGTGGTGGCTGTGCCATCAGACGCGGAAAATTTTAGTCGCTCGGAAGACTTAGAATTTATTTCTCTTCAGGGAGGAAACACTGCTGCATTGACCTTTAATCGGGTTACTTTAAAAGAAGAGTGGATTCTATCCAAGAATGCTAAAGAGTTTTTAACTCAAAATCGTCCCGCTTTTTTAGGTTGCCAATTTGGTTTGGCTTTTGGATTAGCTGAACGCTCCCTATCAGAAGTAAAAAAAGAATTGGGGAAACGAAGTGTATTAACAGATGAATGGCAATACCAGATAGAGCAGTTAGATGCTATTCGACAAGCTCTTTATCAGGGATTGTCTGATCGTTCCTATTTCGTTACCAATCCGCGTGAACTCTTTCAGTTAAGAATAGACATTGTGGACATAATTGCTCAAAGTCTTCTGTTAGAGTTACAAGCTGGTGGAGGTAGAGGCTACTTTAGCAAATCAACATCTGGTTTTATCCGTCGTTGGAATGAAGGAGCCTTTCTTCCGATTGTTTCTCCAAGTGCTGTTCAGTTGCGCCATATCTTAGCAACGTGTTGAAAAATAGTAGAATAAAAACGAAGTTTGAATTTCCAACTTCGTTTTTTAAGTCCTCATTTAAGCGCTTTTATGCTATACTAATAATAACATGATTATTGGAGGCTCGGATGAAAAAGCTCCCCTTAGTATTCTCTGGCTGTTTATTAGGTTTAACAGGTGCAGGAAATCTGATTGCAGATACTTGGCCAGTTCTGTCGCATTTATTGAGTCTGATTGGTCTAGTGTTGTGGATTTTCTTTCTGATTCTTCATCTTTTTAATTGGGAAGAAACCAAGCAAGAATTGACCAAGCCCCCTCTTTTATCTGGGATGGCCACCTTTCCCATGGCTGGGATGATTTTATCGACCTATGTCTTTCGCGTATTCCCTGCTCTTCCTATAGTAGCACAAGGGATCTGGTGGTTTTCATTTCTCTTGGATTTGGCTTTGATTACTACTTTTACCATCAAATTTGCCTGTCCAGGTCGGAGGGTCAATGCGACTCCTAGCTGGACGGTACTCTATGTGGGGATAGCAGTAGCAGCCTTGACCTATCCTCTTGTCGGTATCATTGAAATTGCCTATGCGACCTTGAGTTTTGGTTTTGTCTTGACCTTCTATCTCTATCCCCTTATTTATAGTGATTTAAAGAAAGATCCACTCCCAGTGGCCTTGCTTGGACAGGAAGGAATATACTGTGCTCCATTTTCCCTACTCTTGGCTTCTCTAGTTCGAGTTGGAGGAGCAAGCCTACCGACTCGGCTCTTGATTGTCATGATTTTGGCATCTCAATCCTTCTTTTTCTTTGTGTTGACTCGCCTACCCAATATTTTAAAACAAGGATTTCAACCAGCTTTCTCAGCCCTCACCTTTCCAACCATTATCACAGCTACTTCGCTCAAGATGGCTCAGGGGATCTTGAAACTTCCATTTCTGGATTATCTGGTGTTTGCTGAAACTGTTATATGCCTCACTATTTTATTCTTTGTATTGGGGGCTTATCTGATTTGGTTACGAAAAAAGGTCTAGCCAGAAATAGCTAGGCCTTATTTTTATGGTTTGATAACTTCAGCTCCACCCATATATGGACGAAGAGCTTCAGGGATGGTCACAGAGCCATCTTCATTTTGATAGTTTTCAAGAATGGCAGCCACTGTACGTCCAACTGCAAGTCCAGAACCATTCAAAGTGTGAAGGAGTTTCACCTTGCCATCGGCTTCATCACGGTAACGGATTTGAGCACGACGAGCTTGGAAATCTTCTGTATTTGAACAGCTTGAGATTTCACGATAGGTATTTTGGGCTGGAATCCAAACTTCCAAGTCATAAGTCTTGGCAGCTGAGAAGCCCATATCTCCAGTAGAGAGGGCAACGACACGGTATGGAAGGTTGAGCTTCTGAAGGATATTTTCAGCGTTAGTTGTCATTTTTTCCAATTCTTCATAAGATTCTTCTGGTTTGGCAAATTTGACCATCTCAACCTTGTGGAATTGGTGTAGACGAATCAAGCCACGTGTATCACGACCAGCTGAACCAGCCTCAGAACGGAAAGATGGACTCATAGCAGTGAAGTAGATTGGTAGGTCTTTACCGTCAAGGATTTCATCACGGTAGTAGTTTGTAAGCGGCACTTCAGCTGTAGGAATGAGGACATAATTAGTGTCTTTCAATTCAAAAGTATCTTCCTTGAATTTTGGATATTGACCAGTACCAAACATTGAGTCATGGTTAACAATGTATGGTGTGATAACTTCCGTATAGCCTTCTTTACCATGCTCATCCAACATGAAGTTGTAGATAGCACGTTCCAAACGAGCCCCCAGTCCTTTATAGAAGAGGAAACGAGCGCCCGTTACTTTTCCACCACGTTCCCAGTCAAGGATACCCAAGTCTTCACCAAGATCCCAGTGAGCTTTTGGTTCAAAGTCAAACTCGCGCGGAGTCCCCCAACGGCGAACTTCCACATTGTCATCTTCATCAGCCCCAACAGGAACGCTGTCGGCAGGGATGTTTGGAAGAGTAGTGGTAAATTCTGTCAATTTAGCATCGATGTCCGCCAATTCAGCATCCAAGGCTTTGACTTCAGTAGATAGGGTTTGCATCGCAGCAATCTTGTCATCGGTATTTTCCTTGTTGCGCTTGGCTTGGGCAATCTCAGCAGAAACTGTGTTACGTTCTGCTTTGAGCGTTTCAACCTTGACCAAGATGTCACGACGTTTAGCATCGATTTCTTTCATCTCATTTAAGATAGCAGCATCTACACCACGTGTAGCTAATTTTTCAGCGACAGCATCAAAGTCTGTGCGAATACGTTTAATATCTAACATAAGAACTCCTTTATGAAAAAAGCACACCTGACAAAGTGTTGGAGTGGCAGGGCCACGGTTCCATCCAACTTCACAGGTGTGCACTTGATTGAGTATTTAATTGTGAACAACGGTAGAATTTCACCTATCCCTCCTATCTGCTCGCAGCACCCGCAGACTTTCTGAAAGAAGGAGATAACTTACTTATCCGTTGCTATGATTATACTAAAGTTTCTACTTTTTTGCAAATAGATTTTTAAGTTTTTGTCCAATGGTCTGGACTAGAGTCGGAAGTTTCACAACCTTGTCGTTTCCTAATTTCTTCCGAGCGATTTTGAGGATAGCTCCAGAGTCTTTTGAAGCAAAAAGGAATTTTCCTTGATCAGTGAAGACTTCGAAGTGACGGCTTATCTTGCGACCACTTACATTAGCTCCTATTTGCTGAATGCTGGACCAGGGGATTTGGATATATTGTTCGACATTGACATCAGGATAAAACTCTAAGGCTTGATCCCCAACTAGAAATTTTCCAACTTTTCCAGAGATAGAGAGGTAAGATGTCCCAGTGGTTTGGAGGTCAATGACTTGATTGAGTGATTGGGCCATGATTAGTCTTCCTTACTTTCACTGAAAAAGGCATGATAGAGAGCCTTGATAGCTGCTTTTTCTTGCTCTTTATTGACAACAAACATGATGGAAACTTCACTTGAACCTTGGGACATCATCTGGATGTTGATTTTATTCTCAGACAAAGCCCGTGTTGCAGTAGCAGTTACCCCGATATGGCTCTTCATCTTTTCTCCAACAATCATAATGATGGAAAGGTCATGTTCGATTTCAGCATGGTCCACTTCAGCTTTTTGAACGAGTTGACGTAGAATTTCTTCTTCTTTGATAGGAGTCAATTCACGGGAGCGGAGGATGATTGAAAGATCGTCAATACCTGTAGGCATGTGTTCCCAACCGATGTTGAGGTCCTCAAGGATTTGAAGAACCTTGCGACCAAACCCGACTTCACGGTTCATGAGGTATTTTGACATGTTGATGCTGACGAATCCTGAGTCACCCGCAATCCCTACTACTGGGAATTTATCACTACTGTGTTCTAAAACAATGCGTGTTCCTGGGTGGTCAGGGTTGTTGGTATTCTTGATGACAAGAGGAATTTTTCCGCGGTAAGCGGGTAGAAGAGCTTCGTCATGAAGAACTGAAAATCCAGCGTAAGCCAACTCACGCATTTCACGGTAGGTTAATTCAGGAATGGAGTGTGGTTGGTGGATAATACCAGGGTGGGCAGCAAAGATACCATCTACGTCTGTAAAGTTCTCATAGAGATCAGCCTTAACACCTGCTGCAATGATAGAACCTGTGATATCTGAACCTCCACGTGAAAAAGTGCAGATTTGATTTTCCTTAGTCACACCAAAGAAACCAGGGATGACAAGGACTTCGGTGCTATCAGCCAAGCCTTCAATCTTGTCATAACTAGATGGAATGATACGTGCGTTTCCAGGTTCACTTGTGACAACAATTCCAGCTTCTCTTGGGTGAACATAGCGTGCATCGATACCGTTTTGGTTAAAGTAGGCTGCAATCAATTTGGCATTGTTATTTTCTCCAGCTGCTAGGAAGGTATCATAGAGAAATTCATTGTCCTCTATAGGGAGAGTTGCCAATGCCCGAATACTTTTAGAGATTTTTTCTAAGACAGCAGGTTTTAACCCTAGTTCACTAACCATAGCGGCATAACGGTCAATGATCCAGCTTTGGCTAGCACTGATGTCATTTCCAGCCACATAGTCGCGATAGTATTTGATCAAGGCATCAGTCACCTTGGTATCTTCAGCTTTGCGTTTGCCGGGTGCAGAAACGACTACAAAACGGCGTTCTTTATCACTTTTAACGATGTTTAAAACTTTTTCTAACTGACCAGCAGAGGCAAGCGAGCTTCCGCCAAATTTTACAACCTTCATAAGGACTCCTCAAGTAAGCATTTTATACGATTATAGCAGAAAGAGGGGCATTTTTCAATGAAGAAAATAACTTCCTATTATAATAGAAGAAAACACTAACTTATTCTGAAAAGCGATAACCGTTTAAAAGTAAGAGTGTCAAATTTTACTTACACTCATAAATGATGGGTAAATAATCAGCTGAGACACTTTCCTTTAGTTTTTCCTTGCCTCTTTATCCAAAAAAAGGTATACTTTGATGATAAAACAATTTTATTGCCTTATAAAAGAAAAGGAGAAGCTATGAATCATATCTTATATCAGATCGTAGATGATCTGGCTATCATTACTTTGAATCGTCCCGAAGTGGCAAATGGTTTCCATATCCCAATGTGTGAGGAAATTTTAGAAGCTTTGACCCTAGCAGAGCAGGATCAAGCTGTGCAGTTCATTTTGATTAATGCGAATGGGAAGGTCTTTTCAGTTGGGGGAGACTTGGTTGAGATGAAACGAGCAGTAGACGAAGATGATATCCCTTCTTTGAATAAGATTGCAGAATTAGTCAATACAATTTCTTTTAAAATCAAGCAAATTCCTAAACCTGTTTTGATGGAGGTAGATGGAGCGGTTGCTGGTGCTGCAGCAAATATGGCAGTAGCAGTTGATTTTTGTTTGGCGACTGACAAGGCAAAATTTATCCAAGCCTTTGTCGGAGTGGGCTTGGCGCCAGACGCTGGTGGGATTCATCTCTTGAGTCGTAGTATCGGGGTAACACGGGCTGCACAACTTGCCATGACAGGTGAAGCTTTGACTGCTGAAAAAGCGCTAGAATGGGGCGTGGTATACCGTGTTTGTGAAGTTGACAAATTAGAAAAAACAAGAGAACAAGTTCTGAAAAAATTAAGAAGAGGTTCAGCAAACTCATACGCAGCGATTAAAAAGTTAGTTTGGGAAAGTCAATTCAAGGATTGGCAGAATTATGCTGAATTAGAATTGAAACTACAAGAATCGTTATCTCTAACTGAAGATTTCAAAGAAGGGGTTCGAGCGCATTCTGAAAGAAGAAGACCAAAATTTACAGGAATGTGAAAAAATACTTGCACAATTTTTTGAAGTTTGTTATACTTCTTTTATCAAATGTTTTGATTCTAAAAGCTTTTTGAGGGGGAGGGAAACGATTTGGACTACCAACAAGTAAATGATTATCTAATATCTATTTTTAATAACGTCCTTGTGATTGAGGAGGTTAGCTTACGAGGTAGTCGATTCAAAGACATCTCCATCAAAGAAATGCACACGATCGATGTGATTGGGAAGTTCCCGGAGGCAACGCCAAGTAAGGTTTCAAAAGAACTGATGGTAACTCTTGGAACAGTGACGACGAGTTTGAATAACCTGGAGAGAAAAGGTTATATTGAGCGTATTCGTTCTGACCAAGACCGTCGAGTGGTCTATCTGCATTTGACAAAGAAAGGTCGTTTGGTTCACCGCCTTCATAAACGGTTCCACAAGGCTATGGTCGAAAAAATCATCGATGGCATGAGCCCTGAGGAAAAAGAAGTCATGGGCAGAGGCTTAACGAACCTTTATCAATTTTTGGAGGATTTGAAATAATGGCTTTTGCAAAAATAAGCCAGGTTGCTCATTATGTTCCAGAGCAAGTGGTCACTAATCATGACTTAGCCCAAATCATGGACACAAGCGATGAGTGGATTTCAAGTCGGACAGGAATTAAACAGAGACATATCTCAAAAACAGAGTCTACAAGTGACTTGGCGACAGAAGTTGCTAAGAGCTTGCTGGCTAAAGGGAGCTTAACAGCGGATCAGATTGATTTTATCATTGTAGCGACGATTACCCCAGACTCGATGATGCCTTCCACAGCAGCTCGAGTTCAGGCAAATATTGGAGCTCATAGAGCTTTCGCCTTTGATCTAACAGCAGCTTGCAGTGGCTTTGTATTCGCTCTTTCAACTGCAGAAAAATTTTTAAGTTCTGGACAGTTCAAAAAAGGGATTGTCATCGGGGCTGAGACCTTATCTAAGGCAGTTGATTGGTCAGATCGTTCGACAGCTGTTCTCTTTGGGGATGGTGCTGGAGGGGTTCTCTTGGAAGCGAGCGAAACGTGTCACTTCCTTGTGGAAAGTCTCTATACAGATGGCTCTCGGAGCGAGTGTTTGACCTATGGTCAAACGGCTTTGGCTTCTCTTTTCTCGGATCAAGAAGCAGTTCCTACTTTTTTGAAGATGGATGGACGAGCAGTTTTTGATTTTGCAAATCGTGATGTTGCTAGATCGATCAAAGAAACCATTGAAAATGGTCCAATCGCAGCATCAGAATTGGATTATCTCTTGCTTCATCAGGCAAATATCCGCATTTTGGATAAGATGGCTAAGAAAATCGGCGTAGACCGAGACAAACTTCCTGCCAATATGATGGAGTATGGAAATACCAGTGCAGCAAGTATCCCGATTTTGCTCTCAGAGTGTGTGGAGAATGGCATGATTCGTTTAGATGGTAGCCAGACGATTCTCCTATCAGGCTTCGGTGGAGGTTTGACATGGGGCACACTCATTCTTACAATCTAGGTAATCATGTGGTAAACACATAGTTATAAATTTTTTATATTTTAAAGGAGTCCTATCATGGCAGTATTTGAAAAAGTACAAGAAATTATCGTTGAAGAACTTGGGAAAGACGCATCAGAAGTAACACTTGAATCTACTTTTGATGATTTGGATGCAGATTCATTGGACTTGTTCCAAGTAATCTCTGAAATCGAAGATGCTTTCGATATCCAAATCGAAGCAGAAGATAACTTGAAAACAGTTGGTGACTTGGTTGCCTACGTTGAAGAGCAAACAAAATAATTAACATATTACTAGAAGGAGTAGGGGAAACCCACTCCCTCTTGTTTAGGTAATAGTTTGAAACTCAAATGATAAACTCATCGAACTATTACGTAAGCAAGGAATGATGGAGGCACTATGAAAACACGTATTACAGAATTATTGAACATTGATTATCCTATCTTTCAAGGAGGAATGGCCTGGGTTGCTGATGGTGACTTGGCTGGTGCAGTATCAAAAGCTGGTGGTCTAGGGATCATCGGTGGTGGGAATGCACCTAAAGAGGTCGTAAAGGCTAATATCGATAAAATCAAATCACTTACGGACAAACCTTTTGGTGTCAACATCATGCTCTTGTCACCTTTTGTAGAAGACATCGTTGATCTCGTGATTGAAGAAGGGGTTAAGGTGGTTACAACTGGTGCCGGAAATCCAAGTAAATACATGACTCGTTTCCATGATGCAGGAATTACAGTTATTCCTGTTGTTCCAAGTGTTGCTTTGGCAAAACGCATGGAAAAAATTGGTGCAGATGCAGTTATTGCAGAAGGAATGGAAGCCGGTGGGCATATTGGTAAATTAACAACGATGACCTTGGTTCGCCAAGTTGCTGCAACTGTTTCAATCCCGGTTATCGCAGCTGGAGGAATTGCGGACGGTGAAGGTGTCGCTGCAGGCTTTATGCTTGGTGCTGAGGCCGTTCAAGTTGGTACGCGTTTCGTAGTAGCTAAGGAATCTAATGCCCATCCAAAATATAAAGAAAAAATCTTAAAAGCGCGTGATATCGATACGACAATTTCCGCTCAACACTTTGGACATGCTGTTCGTGCTATTAAAAACCAGTTGACACGTGACTTTGAGCAGGCTGAAAAAGATGCCTTTAAACAAGAAAATCCAGATTTAGAAATCTTTGAACAAATGGGAGCTGGTGCTCTTGCTAAAGCCGTTGTTCATGGAGATGTAGAAGGTGGATCTGTCATGGCAGGTCAGATCGCTGGTTTGGTTTCTAAAGAGGAAACTGTCGAAGAAATCCTAAAAGATCTATACTATGGCGCAGCCAAAAAAATTCAAGAAGAAGCCTCTCGTTGGGCAGGAGTTGTAAAAAATGACTAAAATAGCCTTTCTATTTGCAGGTCAAGGTGCTCAGTATCTAGGAATGGGGCGTGATCTCTATGATCGCTCCCCTATCGTCAAGGAAACAATTGACCAAGCCAGTCAGGTTTTGGATTATGACCTTCGTGACTTGATCGATAAGGAAGAAACCAAGTTAAACCAGACTCGCTATACGCAACCAGCTATTTTAGCGACTTCGGTTGCTATTTACCGACTATTGAAAGAAAAGGGCTACCAGCCGGATATGGTAGCAGGATTGTCTCTCGGGGAGTACTCTGCTCTTGTGGCAAGTGGTGCTTTGGACTTTGAGGATGCTGTTGCCTTGGTTGCTAAGCGTGGTGCTTATATGGAAGAGGCTGCACCTGCAGGTTCTGGAAAGATGGTTGCCGTCCTAAACACTCCAGTTGAAGTGATTGAGGAAGCTTGTGAAACAGCCTCTAAAGTTGGAGTAGTGACTCCAGCTAACTACAACACCCCAAGCCAAATCGTCATCGGTGGTGAGGTGGCTGCGGTTGACCGCGCAGTTGAACTCTTGCAGGAAGCAGGAGCAAAACGATTGATTCCTTTAAATGTATCGGGTCCTTTCCATACAGCCCTTCTTGAGCCAGCCAGTCAGCAACTAGCTGGAGCTCTTGAGGAAGTGAGTTTCGCTGATTTTACTTGCCCACTAGTCGGCAATACGGAAGCTGCTGTTATGGAAAAAGATCGAATCAAAGAGCTTTTAACGCGTCAGGTCAAAGAACCTGTTCGTTTTTATGAAAGTATTGCTGTGATGCAGGATGCTGGGGTAACCAACTTTATTGAAATTGGTCCTGGTAAGATCCTATCAGGTTTTGTCAAAAAAATCGATAAAACAGCTCAGCTAGCTAACGTTGAAGACCAAGCAAGCTTGGATGCTTTGTTAGGAAACTAATGATCCCTTCTCCCACAAAATACAACAGGAAACAGGAGAAATAGAATGCAACTTACAAACAAAAATGTCTTTGTAACAGGTTCAAGTCGTGGTATCGGACTTGCCATTGCTCACAAATTTGCCCAACTAGGCGCTAATGTAGTCTTGAATAGTCGAGGAGCAATCTCAGAAGAATTGCTGGATGAGTTTTCAAACTACGGCGTCAAAGTAGTACCGATCTCAGGTGATGTTTCAGACTTTGCAGATGCCAAGCGTATGATAGATCAAGCGATTGCAGAACTCGGTTCTGTCGATGTCTTGGTCAACAATGCTGGGATCACTCAAGATACGCTTATGCTCAAGATGACCGAAGAAGACTTTGAAAAAGTGATTAAGATCAACTTGACAGGTGCCTTCAACATGACGCAAGCAGTATTGAAACAGATGATCAAGGCACGTGAAGGTGCGATTATCAACATGTCTAGTGTGGTCGGTTTGATGGGAAATATCGGACAAGCCAACTATGCAGCTTCTAAAGCAGGTTTGATTGGTTTTACCAAGTCAGTTGCACGTGAAGTTGCCAATCGTAATGTACGCGTAAATGCCCTTGCACCAGGAATGATCGAGTCAGATATGACTGCTGTTTTGTCTGATAAGGTTAAGGAAGCGACATTGGCCCAAATCCCAATGAAACATTTTGGTCAAGCAGAACATATCGCAGATGCTACAGTGTTCCTGGCTGGACAGGATTATTTGACAGGACAAGTTCTCGCTGTTGATGGCGGACTTAGCATGTAAAAAATAAGGAAAGATATAGGTAAGACAGATGAAACTAAATCGAGTTGTAGTAACAGGTTACGGATTGACCTCTCCTATCGGAAATACTCCAGAAGAATTTTGGAACAGTTTGCAAACTGGGAAGATTGGAATTGGAGAAATCACTAAATTTGACCACAGCGAATTTGCTGTGCACAATGCGGCAGAAGTTCAAGATTTCCCATTTGATAAATACTTTGTCAAAAAAGATACCAACCGTTTTGACAACTATTCTTTGTATGCCTTGTATGCAGCTCAAGAAGCGGTGACAAATGCAAATCTTGATGTAGAAGCAATCGATAAAGATCGCTTTGGTGTCATCGTGGCTTCTGGTATTGGGGGAATTAAAGAAATCGAAGATCAGGTTATCCGTCTTCATGAAAAAGGTCCAAAACGCGTTAAACCAATGACACTTCCAAAAGCCTTGCCAAATATGGCTTCAGGAAATGTTGCCATGCGTTTCGGAGCAAACGGTATCTGTAAATCAATCAATACTGCCTGTGCCTCATCAAATGATGCCATTGGGGATGCCTTCCGCTCTATCAAGTTTGGTTTCCAAGATGTCATGTTAGTTGGTGGATCAGAATCATCTATCACTCCTTTTGCCATCGCTGGTTTCCAAGCGTTGACTGCCCTATCAACTACAGAGGATCCAACTCGTGCTTCTATTCCATTTGACAAAGACCGTAATGGTTTTGTGATGGGAGAAGGTTCAGGGATGTTGGTTCTTGAAAGCCTTGAACATGCTGAAAAACGTGGTGCAACTATCTTGGCTGAAGTAGTTGGTTATGGAAATACCTGTGATGCTTACCATATGACTTCACCTCATCCAGAAGGTCAAGGTGCGATTAAGGCGATTAAACTGGCTTTGGAAGAAGCAGAAATTTCTCCAGAGCAAGTAGCTTACGTCAACGCCCACGGAACTTCAACTCCTGCTAATGAAAAAGGAGAAAGTGGAGCGATCGTAGCTGTCCTTGGTAAAGAAGTACCTGTATCTTCAACCAAGTCCTTTACAGGACACTTGCTTGGTGCTGCAGGGGCAGTAGAAGCCATCGCTACCATCGAAGCTATGCGTCATAACTATGTACCAATGACGGCTGGAACAAGCGAGTTATCAGACTATATCGAAGCGAATGTCGTTTATGGACAAGGCTTGGAGCAAGAAATCCCTTATGCTATTTCAAACACTTTTGGTTTTGGTGGACACAATGCGGTTCTTGCTTTCAAACGTTGGGAGAATAAATAATTATGAATTTAAATGAGATCAAGGACTTGATGGCTCAATTTGACCAATCAAGTTTGAGAGAATTTTCTTATAAAAACGGAACGGACGAATTGCAGTTCAGTAAGAATGAAGTAAGAATGGCTTCTGAAGCACCAGCTCAAGTTGCTCCAGCGCCAACTGCAGTAGCTACAAGTCCAGTAGTTTCTACCCCTTCAACTCCAGTAGAGAGTGCAGTGGAAGAAGCTCCAGTACTAGCTGATACGACGGTTGCTCCAGAGGGTGATGTCGTTGAAAGTCCACTTGTAGGGGTGGCTTACTTGGCCGCTGGACCAGATAAACCTGCCTTTGTCACAGTCGGAGACAGTGTTAAAAAAGGTCAGACTTTGGTGATCATCGAAGCCATGAAAGTCATGAATGAAATTCCTGCACCTAAGGATGGTGTGGTGACAGAAATTCTCGTTTCAAATGAAGAAATGGTTGAGTTCGGTAAAGGATTGGTACGCATCAAATGATTGATATTCAAGGAATCAAAGAAGCTCTACCCCATCGCTACCCCATGCTCCTAGTGGACCGTGTCTTGGAAGTGAGCGAGGATACCATTGTTGCCATTAAAAATGTCACCATCAACGAACCTTTCTTCAATGGTCATTTTCCTCAATACCCAGTTATGCCAGGTGTTCTTATCATGGAAGCCTTGGCTCAGACTGCTGGTGTCTTGGCATTGTCCAAACCTGAAAATAAAGGGAAACTGGTCTTCTATGCTGGCATGGACAAGGTTAAGTTCAAGAAGCAAGTTGTACCAGGTGACCAATTAGTCATGACGGCTACCTTTGTGAAACGTCGTGGTACCATTGCCGTGGTTGAAGCAAAGGCTGAAGTAGATGGTAAACTTGCAGCGAGTGGTACTCTTACCTTTGCAATTGGGAACTAAGGAGGTTCTCCATGTTTCGTAAAATTTTGATTGCCAACCGTGGTGAGATTGCGGTTCGCATTATTCGGGCTGCGCGTGAATTGGGCATTGCAACTGTAGCAGTCTATTCAACTGCTGATAAGGAAGCTCTTCACACACTCCTAGCGGATGAAGCTATCTGTATCGGACCTGGTAAAGCGACAGAATCTTATCTCAATATCAATGCAATTTTGTCTGCTGCGGTCTTGACAGAAGCAGAAGCCATCCATCCAGGTTTTGGATTTCTTAGCGAAAACTCCAAGTTTGCCACTATGTGTGATGAAGTGGGAATTAAGTTCATCGGTCCTTCTGGTGCTGTGATGGACACCATGGGAGATAAGATCAATGCACGTGAGCAAATGATCAAGGCTGGGGTTCCAGTTATCCCAGGATCTAATGGTGAAGTTCACACGGCTGAAGAAGCCCTTGCAGTTGCAGAAAAAATTGGCTATCCAGTCATGCTTAAGGCATCAGCAGGTGGTGGTGGAAAAGGGATTCGTAAGGTTGAAAAGGCAGAAGACTTGGTCGCAGCCTTTGAAACAGCATCCAGTGAAGCCAAGGCCAATTTTGGAAATGGCGCTATGTATCTTGAGCGTGTGATTTATCCAGCTCGTCATATCGAAGTTCAGATTCTTGCGGATCAAGAGGGTCATGTTGTCCATCTTGGTGAACGGGATTGTTCACTTCAACGGAATAACCAAAAGGTCTTAGAAGAAAGCCCATCCATTGCAATTGGAAAAACCCTTCGTCATGAAATTGGTGCTGCAGCCGTTCGTGCAGCAGAGTCTGTAGGCTATGAAAATGCAGGGACGATTGAATTTCTTCTCGATGAAGCGAGTGGCAATTTCTACTTCATGGAAATGAATACTCGTGTGCAAGTGGAACACCCAGTCACAGAGTTTGTTTCAGGTGTTGATATCGTGAAAGAGCAGATTCGCATTGCGGCCGGTCAACCTTTACCTTTCAAACAAGAAGATATTATCCTACGAGGTCATGCTATCGAGTGCCGGATCAATGCGGAAAATCCAGCATTTAACTTTGCTCCAAGTCCAGGGGAAATTACCAATCTTTATCTACCAAGTGGTGGAGTTGGCTTGCGCGTGGACTCAGCAGTTTATCCAGGTTATACCATTCCCCCTTACTATGATAGTATGATTGCCAAAATCATTGTCCATGGGGAGAATCGTTTTGATGCTCTTATGAAGATGCAACGGGCACTTTATGAACTTGATATTGAAGGAGTGCAAACCAATGCAGACTTCCAGTTGGATCTGATTTCAGACCGCCGAGTTATCGCTGGTGACTACGATACTTCCTTCTTGATGGAAACTTTCTTGCCAAAATACCAAGAAAAAGAATAGACTTTCAAACAGTATGAGAACTAAAAGGGGGAGTTATGGCTCTATTTAGTAAAAAGGATAAGTATATTCGGATCAATCCTAACCGTTCCGTAAGGCAGAAACCACAAGCCAAGCCTGAGGTTCCGGATGAACTCTTCTCCCAGTGTCCTGGTTGTAAACACACCATTTATCAAAAGGATCTTGGGAGCGAACGAATTTGTCCCCATTGTAGCTATACTTTCCGTATTTCAGCTCAGGAACGCTTGGATTTGACAATTGATTCTGACAGTTTTGTGGAGATGTTTACAGGTATTGAAACTCAAGATCCATTAAACTTTCCTGGCTACCAGAAAAAATTGGCTACTATGCGTGAAAAGACAGGTTTGGATGAAGCCGTACTAACTGGTACAGCTAGCATCAAGGGACAAAAAGTTGCCCTTGGGATCATGGATTCTAACTTTATCATGGCTTCTATGGGAACCGTTGTGGGTGAAAAAATCACGCGCTTGTTTGAGTATGCAACAGTAGAAAACTTGCCAGTCGTTCTCTTCACAGCTTCTGGTGGAGCCCGTATGCAAGAAGGAATCATGAGCCTGATGCAGATGGCTAAAATTTCTGCGGCAGTTCAACGTCATTCCAAGGCAGGACTTTTTTACTTAACTATTTTAACCGATCCGACAACAGGTGGGGTGACCGCTTCTTTTGCTATGGAAGGTGATATTATCCTAGCGGAGCCACAGAGTTTGGTTGGTTTTGCTGGACGTCGTGTTATCGAAAATACAGTTCGTGAGACCTTGCCGGATGACTTCCAAAAGGCAGAATTTCTGCTTGAACATGGATTTGTTGATGCAATTGTCAAACGGAGAGAATTGCCTGAAACAATTGCTAAATTAGTAAGATTGCATGGAGGAAGTCGCGGATGAATATTGCAAAAATAGTCAGAGAGGCACGCGAGCAGAGTCGTTTGACCGCACTTGATTTTGCCAATGGAATCTTTGACGAGTTTATTGAATTGCATGGAGATCGCTCTTTCCGTGATGATGGTGCGGTTATCGGTGGAATTGGTTGGTTAGGTGCCCAAGCAGTAACTGTCGTTGGTATCCAAAAGGGGAAGAGTCTTCATGACAACCTCAAACGGAATTTCGGCCAACCTCATCCAGAAGGCTATCGTAAGGCCTTGCGCCTGATGAAACAGGCAGAAAAGTTTGGCCGTCCAGTTGTGACTTTTATCAATACGGCGGGTGCTTACCCAGGTGTTGGAGCCGAGGAACGTGGACAAGGTGAAGCAATCGCCCGAAACCTGATGGAAATGAGTGACCTCAAGGTTCCAATCATCGCGATTATTATCGGTGAAGGTGGATCTGGTGGGGCCCTAGCTCTAGCCGTAGCTAACTGTGTCTGGATGTTAGAAAACTCAATCTACGCCGTACTTAGCCCTGAAGGATTTGCCTCTATCCTTTGGAAGGATGGAAGTCGTGCTATGGAAGCGGCGGAGTTGATGAAAATCACTTCACATGAACTCCTAGAAATGGGAATCGTAGACAAGGTAATCTCAGAAGCAGGGCTGTCAAGTAAAGAACTGCTAGGTTGCGTTAAAAGTGAATTGCGTGCAGAACTAGATAGATTGCAAGAACTGCCACTCGACCAACTTATCGAAGAACGTTACCAACGCTTTAGAAAATACTAGGAAAACTTAAAAGCTAGAACAATTTGTTCTAGCTATTTTGATAATAGAGCATGGATAAACATGAATACTCTAGATAAATAAGAAAAACAATCAATGGTCTATCCTCTATATTGCCCTAATAGAGAGTTTACCATTAGGAGAGAAAGAATGAAAAAGACAATACATTTAGGAATCTGTATGATTTTAATGTTCCTGTACATTTATTTAACGCCATTAGGAGCTATAACTCTAGCTAGGACCTTTGGTTTAGGAATGGACAGCTATATAATCTTTCTAGTTGGAGAAGTGTTGCTTATTTTCTTTTTATTCGTTTTGTGGTTGAAAAAGAAGAAGATGCTCTTTATCTTCGAGAAAAAGGGTTGGCGCTGGTCTTATCTCGCTTTCTTAGTGGCTTGCTTTCTTATCTATTCTTTTTTAAATGGATTTAGAATGCAAAATATCCGATTGATTGACCATAGCTTTATTTTCCAAGACCTTCTTTCAGAACTTTACTTAAACGGGAGAGAAACGACTCTATCAAGTCTTATATTTTTAATCTTTAACATTTCGATTGTACCTGTTGTTGAGGAGACAATCTATAGGGGTTATTTTATGAATACCTTCTTTCCGAAGTCGGAATTTTATTTGGATGTGATCTTGTCTTCTTTCGTATTTGGGCTCAGTCACTTAGTTCTATCCCATCGTGACCCCATCAGTCTCATCATTTATAGTATTCTTGGTCTTCTATTTGCAGTCACTTACCGAGTTACGGGTAGTCTTCGATTTACCATTGTTTGTCATAGTTTCTATAATGTTATTCCCTATGCTCCGTCGCTCTTATTTTATATCTATTATTTGATTTTTAGATAGTAGGAAGTAAAGAAAAAGTGTTTGATAATTGTCAAACACTTTTTTTAATTTAATGGGAAGATGGAGAAATCTCTTTTATCAATTTCTTATTTCTCGATGAGTAAAGCTACCGTTTAGGATAAAAAATTGACAGTTTAAGAGATAGGCTATAAAATAGACAAAAAGATGTGTACTGTAGATGTAAGATTACAAAAATTTATTTTAAGGAGGTACTTGCAATGACAGGTACAGAAACATTTACAGCTCTTTCAACTGAGGACTTAGAACAAGCCTCAGGTGGTGGCATGATTTGGTTGGTTGATGATATAAATTGGAGTTGGCCTTATGCTTATAGCATTGCAACTGACTCGAGTACAATATTGACTCATGCGACTAGACGTGGTTCTGGTATTGGCTATTGATAAATTAAAGGGGTAAGTATGAAAAAACTAGGGCATTTAGGAGTCTTTATCTTACTGGTATTTCTCTCGGTTTATCTACCAGAGTTAGGGATTGTGCATCTAACTAAGTTTTTGGAATGGGGGATAGATGGCTATTCTGTCATTTCACTTGTTTGGGAACTAGTTCTTGTAGTCTTATTTGTCTTTTGGTTAAAAAAGAAAGAGATGCTCTATATATTTAAAAAAAGCTCAAAGAAGTCAAGATTCTTTTACCTTGTATTTGGTCTAGTGGCTACTTATTTTGTTCGTCAATTGGTGGCTGCTTTTCAGATACAGTATCACTATTTGGTTGATAACAAGTATATCTTTCAAGACCTTCTTTCCCCAGTCCAAGTATTATCTGGAGGTTATCTTATCAGCTCTTATCTTTGGTCTCAGTCACTTGGTATTATCCCATCGCGATCCTATCAGTTTGATTATTTATAGTTTTGTTGGTCTTTTCTTTGCTATAGTATATCGGTGGACAAAGAACCTAAAAATCACCATCTTGTGCCATAGTTTTTTCAACTTTCTCATTTATGCAAAACCCATCTGGATTTTTGTTTATAATTATATCTATTATCATTTTTTTAGATAGTAGGAGGGAAAGAAAAAAGTGTTTGATAATTGTCAAACACTTTTTTTGTTTACTGTTCTTCTGTTACAAACTGGCTGAGCAGTCCGTTGATAAAACGGGCAGATTTTTGATCTGAGAAGTCCTTTGCAAGCTCGATAGCTTCATTAACAGCAACCAACTGTGGAGTGTCAAATGAAGTGATTTCAAAGACTCCCAAGCGAAGGAGGTTTCTCTCCACGAGTGTTAAACGCTCGATGGTCCAACCTGCTTTTAAATGCTGTGTGATTTGCTTGTCTAGTTCTTCCTTTTTAGCCTGAACACCAGAAACTAGCTCTGTCAAAAAGGCTGGAAGTTGCACATCCGTATCTTCAAGATCATGAGTATAGGCGAAACGACAAGCAGTTTCGACGCCCGTACCGAATTCAAGGCTCATGAGAGCTTGAAAAGCGCATTTACGGAGTTGGCGTCTAGATTCTAATAGTGGACTAGTCATTGAGGAAGTCCTCGTCAAATAGATCTTTCAATTCTGGTTTTGGTGTTTTATCTGGAACGATACCTGCAACGTGAATATTGATAGCAGCGAGTTCTACATCAGCCATATTACGAACGGCATCTTTAACAGCTTTCTGGATAGCAACAGCTACCTTAGGAACTTTTACTCCGTACTCAAGGTAGAGATAGATATCTGCTGTGAGTTCTTCGTCCACGTTTTTAAGATAAACACCACGGCCGAGAGAAAGTTTTGAAAGGGTGTCAGATACTGATTTGTTTGAAAAAGAGTGAACACCCTCTACTTTTGCAGTAGCAATAGCAATGATTTTTTCAAGTACACGTGGGGCGATAACGATTTCGCCAAGTTGTTCTTCAATTCCCATAGAATGACCTCTTTCTAGAGATTAGGCACGAGAAACGTAAGTTCCTTCTGCAGTGTTGATAACGAGTTTTTGTCCTGCTTCGATGAAGTCTGGAACGTTTACGACAAGTCCAGTTTCCATCGTTGCTGGTTTACCAGAACCTGTAACAGTAGCACCTTTGATAGATGGTTGAGTTTCTGCAACTGTCAATTCAACAGTAGTAGGAACGGTAACACCAATCACTTCAGTTCCGTAGAATTGGATCTTCACATCTGAGTTTTCAAGAATGTAAAGCAATTCGTTTTCAACGTTGACTACAGGGATTTCGTATTGGTCGTAAGTTTCTGTGTTCATGAAGTAGGCTGTGTCATCCATTTTGTACAGGTATTGAGCTGGGACAGTCTCGATGATAGCTTGTTCAAATTTTTCCTCTGGACGGTAGCTTGTGTCAAATGTAGAACCAGTACGGACATCACGCAATTTCATACGCATGATTGTATTTCCTTTACCTGGTTTGTGGTGGCTAGCTTCCAAAACGCGGATCAATTTTCCGTCAGCTGTTTCAAAGGTCATACCAGCCTTTAATTTACTTGCTTCAATCATGTTTTTACCTCTTTAATAAATAATTTACTCTTTATTGTACCATAAAAGACAACATTACTCAAATGTCAGAAGGAGCTTAATTAGTTGACTGGTACGATATTTCCATCTTCATCTTTAGTAACGAGGACGTATTTTCCATCGACTTCGATGTAAAAATTCTTGCTGGCAGTTTGTCCAGTGTTTTGAGCAGGTGCTTGATTTTGAACTTGTTGGCTTAGTTGACCACCGAGAGTTTGGCCAAGATTCATGCCCATAAACATGTTCATCCCATTGCCATTCCCTTCGTTTGCAGCTGCAGCAATAAGCGCTTCGTTACGAGCACGGCGTTCTTCGATTTCAATCGTGTTGTACTTCATTGCCACGAGCTCACTATCAAGCTTGCGAACGATATCAAGACTTTCTTGGTCGTAGCTGAGGTCTTCAAGCAAGATGTTAGTTGCTTCAATACCGTAGAGGCCTGTCCAAACCTTGTTGACCTCTTGTTTAGCGAGTTCGTTAAAGGTGTCTTGGTTGGCATTGAGGCTATAGATATCTACCTTGTTTTCGTTGGTATATTTGGCAATGGCAATCGCGATTTTCGGTGCGATATTTTGACGGAGCGTTCCTTGAGCTACATCTTGGAGAGTAAATGGCTGTCCGTCAGTAATTTGACGGCTAACAGAACTCATGTAGAAGAGGACTGGGTCTGCTATTTTTACATCAAACAAGCCATAAAAACGGATGTTGAGCAGTTGTTGGTAACGTTCGCTGAAATATTCGACCGCATTTTGTGTGCCGAACTTATTACCTGCAATAGGTTGCATGCGGATAAAGATAATTTCCTGTTGGGTGATGACTTGTCCACCAAAAGAGAAACGGTTTTTAAAGTTTTCCCAAGTGCCTTTCAAACCACCTTTTTCAAGGAGCCAGGCGTTATCACCAGCTTGCCATTCGTGGCTACCAGCTTCGAGGACCTCACCAAGGAAGGTACCATTGTTTACCAAAACTGCGGTATAGCCTAGAGGAACGATAACCACACTGCCGTCCGACAAGAGGCCTGTGTTTTGATTGCTGTGACGAGAACGTCCATCTGGGTCTTTTGTGAGTAATTGCCCCTTGACGGCCAGGGCGTCGCCAGAGACATTATCTGGAAGGACAATGGCTTCCTTGAATTTACTATCATTAAAACTATTTAAGCCTGCTGATAAGGCTGCACGTATAAATCCCATAATTCCTCCTAATTATAAAGCTCGTCTTCATCCACAACATCATAGGTATCGAGTACCCATTGGTTTGGACTGCGAGAGAGATTGGCACCACAGTAGTCGCACTCGCTAACTGCAGAGATTTTCAATGGGGCGCCACAGTTTGGACAGTGGTCGCTCACAACTTCATCTGGATTGATTGCTTGCGTTTGGCTACCGTGCTGACGGATAAAGTTCAATTGATACACGGTGAAGAGATCTTTTTTAGGGTCTCCTTCAAGGACACGGCGAGTCTCATCGTCAATGACATAGTCCCGCAAGGTAGATGACAGGATCACCACTAAGGTATCGTTTCTGTCAGGATTTTCAATGAATTCCTTGATGCGAACATTTTCGATACAAACTTTCTCTAAAACATTGGTTGTTTTAGCTCGAATATGGTCCTCAAGTTGGGTACTGTGTTGAGAGTAGAGGCTGGTACTTTCCAAAGCGCGGACAGAGTTCCAATTTTTTTCAGTCCAGGCAACCTGCAATTTAAGGTAGACTTCCTTAACCCAAGATGTGAAGGCTTCCGCGTCAAAGTTTGGATCCCCGTATTTCACACGACTAATGGCCAGTGTGTTGTGTTCAACTTGACGATGGAGCGTTTGAGAATCATTACTAGTGTAGGTTGAACTCGAATCTCCAGACTTATTCTGCAAGGATTTGACGATAACAACTAGTATGATTCCTCCGACTAATATGAACATAAATCCTAAATAGGGAGAGCTAGCAGAACTGTCAGAGGATGATCCATATCCAGAGCGGTAGTAGTGGTAGGATGAGCCACCAGAACGACTTCTACCTCCACTTGAGCGGCTGCTACTTCTGGAGCTACTGTGGCTGCTCCCTCCACTTCTGGAATGTCCGACACCTGCATCAACGATTTGAGGCACGGATAGAAAAATAAGTAATAAACAGGTCATTACAAGAGCATAAAACTTTTTCATGTGTCTCCTAACTATATGATTGAAAAGGTAGAATTCTGAATTCGAATGATTATTAAACTATTTAATAACCTTTAAAAATAATCTAATATATACTAGGCGTTATTTACTAGCATTTAGCTTCTTTATGGAATGGCGCTCAATGAGCCATCCCACAATCCATCCTATTACTAGCAAGTAATTTTCAAAAGCACCGATAGCATTTACAGGAGAGTGATACTCCATATAATTGAGTAAGTGATTTGTTCCTATTCCAATTCCGCCAATAATGAGAGCAAGAAGTGCGATTCGTAGGTAGAACCAATCGTATTTAATATTGACAGCGAGAATAATAATCAATACAGCTAAATTCCATATTCCAATCTCTCGTTGCCAACCAGCAGATATTCCGTACCCGGAGTGGCTTCCCATGTACGATGGAAAGAAAATTTGTAGTATAGAAGCGCCTAACATAGCGATGATGACTATGACAAATAGCAATCGTAAAAATTTGTTCATTTATTCTCCTTGTCTCATTCTCGTCTTAAAAGTAGAAAAAAGTGTATAAAGAGTAAATTACTCACTTTCTTTCAACTTCGCCAATTCCTGTGCAAGGAGTTTAAGGGCAACTTGTGGGTTGGCTTGGCCTTTGGTTGCCTTCATAAGGAAACCTGTGAAGGCCTTGTCTGCGTTACGTTTGCCTGACTTAAGGTCGGCAACGGCAGCTTCGTTATCCGCAAAGACTTGGTGGATGATTGGAATCAGAACATCTGGATCAGAGATTTGCACCAAGCCTGCTTTTTCCACGTATTCACGCGCGCCACCGCCATTTTTAGCCAGGTGGACAAAGACTTTCTTGGCAATCTTAGAAGAGATCGTGCCGTCTTCGATGATGGCAATCATTTCTACCAAGTTTTCTGGTGTTAATTCGATTTGTTCCAGTGTTTTGCCTTCAGCATTCAAGAACTGAGCAACTTCACCTTGGAGCCAGTTAGAGACTTGTTTGGCATCGCCACCGAGGGCAACAGCTTTTTCAAAGAAGTCAGAAGTGACTTTGTTTGCCGTCAACTGGCTAGCATCGTAGTCTGACAAGCCAAGGTCAGATACGTAGCGCGCACGGCGTTCTTTTGGAAACTCTGGCAATTCTGTTCGCATTTCCTCAATCCACTCATCTGAGATTTCAAAGAGTGGTAGGTCTGGTTCTGGGAAGTAGCGGTAATCTGCAGCGCCTTCTTTGACACGCATGAGGATGGTTGCCTTGTTAGCTTCATCGTAACGGCGTGTTTCTTGGCGAATTTGACCACTTGAACGAAGGATTTCAGCTTGGCGTTGGACTTCGTATTCGAGACCTTTGCGAACATTTGAGAAGGAGTTGAGGTTTTTCAACTCAGTCTTGGTACCGAATTTCTCTTGACCATACGGGCGAAGGGAGATGTTGGCATCCACACGCATAGAGCCTTCTTCCATCTTAACGTCAGAAATACCAGCGTACTGGATGACTTCCTTGAGGGCAGTCAGATAAGAATAGACCTCTTCTGGGGAACGCATGTCGGCTTCAGATACAATCTCAATCAATGGCACCCCTTGGCGGTTGAGGTCAACATAAGAGTAGCCATCTGTACCGTGGGTATTTTTACCAGCGTCTTCTTCTAGGTGGGCGCGTTCGATACCGATTTTCTTGGTCGTACCGTCTTCTAGTTCTACTTCAATCCAACCATTGTAGCCGATTGGCTCATCAAACTGAGAAATTTGGTAGGCTTTTGGATTATCAGGATAGAAGTAGTTCTTGCGGTCGAAGTGCATCTTTTTGTGGATGTCCATGTTAAGAGCAAGAGCTGCCTTGATACCAGCATCGACAATACCTTTATTGAGAACTGGCAGAACTCCTGGGAAGGACCAGTCAATCACGTTAGTGTTGGCATTTTGTTCATTTCCAAAGTGGGCAGAAGTAGGTGAGAAGATTTTTGAATTGGTGTTGAGCTCTACGTGGACTTCAAGTCCAATGACTGTTTCAAAGTTCATTAGTTATCACCTCCAAAAATCACAGGTTGTTGTTTGTGGTAGTCTGTTGTTGCTTCAAAAGCAGCAGCAGCTTGGTAAATGGTTTCCTCAGAGTACTTAGGACCGATCAATTGGAGACCGACTGGTAGACCTTGAGCAAATCCAGCAGGAATCGAAATTCCTGGAAGACCAGCTAAGTTGACTGGGATGGTCAAAAGGTCAGCCAAGTACATGGCAACGGGATCGTGGTTGAGTGAATCCAAGTCATAGGCAACGCTTGGTGCAGTTGGTCCCAAAATCAAGTCGTAATCCGCAAAGACTTTTTCGAAATCTTGGATGATGAGGGTACGGACCTGACCAGCTTTCTTATAGTAGGCATCATAGTAACCTGATGAAAGGCTGAAAGTACCTAGCATGATACGGCGTTTTACCTCTTCACCGAAACCTTGGCTACGGCTGTTTACATAGATTTCATCAAGATTCGTCGCATCATCTGCGCGGTAGCCGTAACGGATACCGTCAAAGCGTTGCAAGTTTGATGAGGCTTCTGATGAAGCGATGATGTAGTAAACGGCAACACCGTATTTAGAGTGAGGAAGGCTGACTTCTTCGACGATGGCACCAAGTTTTTCAAAGTGTTTAGCGGCATTCAGAATGGTTTCCTTAACCTCTGGGTCAATCCCTTCACCAAGGTATTCCTTAGGCAAAGCAATTTTCATTCCCTTGATGTCTTGGCCGATTTTTGAAGTAAAGTCAGCGATGCGGACAGGAGCAGAGGTAGAGTCTTTGGCATCTTCGCTGGCAATCGCATTGAGCAAGAGGGCATTTTCTTTAACAGTTGGAGCAAAAGGCCCGATTTGGTCTAGAGAGCTACCAAAGGCAATGAGGCCGAAACGTGAAACTGTTCCGTAGGTTGGTTTGAGACCAACGATCCCGTTGAAGGCAGCAGGTTGGCGGATAGAACCCCCCGTATCAGAACCAAGTGACAAGCGGACTTGCCCAGAAGCTACAGCTGCGGCAGAACCGCTTGATGAACCACCAGGAACCTTGCTGTGGTCCCAAGCATTTTTAGTGGCACCATAGTAGGAAGTCTCACCTGATCCACCCATGGCAAACTCGTCCATGTTTGTTTTCCCAACAACAATCATACCCTTAGCTTTGGCATTGGCAACGGCTGTCGCATCAAAGATAGGCTCGTAGTTGTAGAGCATTTTTGAGGCAGCAGTTGTAAGGATACCGTCGGTAGAGATATTATCCTTAACAGCCAGTGGAATTCCTGAAAGAACATTGTCAGCGTCAATTCCAGCTTCGTCAATGGCTTTAGCTTGAGCAAGGGCTTGCTCTTCAGCGATTGTGACAAAAGCATTGATTGCTGTCTCGCGAGACTTGATATCTTCAAGCGTGGCTTGGGTCAATTCAGTTGCTGAAATCTCCTTAGAGACAAGGAGGTTGTGCAAGTCTTCAATCGTTTTGTTATTAAAAGTCATTAGGCATCTCCTCCATCATCTAGGATAGCTGGTACCTTGATATAGTAGTTTTCTTTTTCAGGTACGTTTTTAAACAAGAGGTCACGGTCTGTTCCTTCTTCGGCCACATCAGGGCGGAGTACGGTCTTGCGGTCAGCCATGGTTGTAGTAGGTGCGACACCAGTTGTGTCGACCTCGCCCAGCAATTCAACCATGTCTACAATCTTAGACAAGGTTGTCGCAAAGGCAGCAGTTTCTTCTTCAGAGAATCTTAATTTTGAAAGATTGGCAACGTGTGTTACCTCTTCTTGCGTAATTTTCATCTTGCATCCTTTCGTGAAATGATGATTTTTAGTCTGTTCTATTTTACCATATTTTCCTATAAATAAGGGAGCCAAACTGAAAAGAAATAGAAATTGAAAAATCGCTTTTAATTCGCTATAATGGTTAAACTAGAGAATAGAAAAAATAAGAGTTAGGATAGAAATATGTTCCATCAATTTATCACCAGATCTCAGACGGTTCCTCCTCCCATTTCCCTCTTTTGGTATGGGATTATGATGCTTACTTTAGTGCTTTGTATTTATGGAGCACTTGCTTATCACAATAATCCGAAATTTGTCCGCTTGTTTAAGGGGATTCAGATCCTCCAGTTACTAGCCCTATATAGTTGGTATGTTGGTTTTGGGATTCCATTTTCTAATAGCCTTCCGTTTTACCATTGCCGTTTGGCTATGTTTGCGGTGGTTTTCTTGCCAGATAAATGGCGGAGCAAGCAATATTTTGCCCTCTTAGGAGCAAGTGGAGCGGTCTTTGCCTTGGTTTACCCCGTTTTTGACCCCTATGACTTTCCCCATATCACCAGTTTTTCATTTTTGATTGGGCACTATGCCCTTTTGGTGAATTCCTTGATCTACTTGATGAATCACTACGACAAGAGCTTACTTAAGAAGTATATGATCGTAGTCTATACTTTCGTTCTCAATCTCTTTCTAGTTGGTGTTAATCAGGTGACAGGTGGAAATTATGGTTTGTTAAGAGATACCCCGTTTATCTCGAATGTTCCTCTATGGCTAAAGTACCTTCTTGTGTCCGTCATCCTCTCACTGGCTCTGGTTCTTTTTGATATCTTGTTCAAGAAACGGTGGAAAAAGAGAACTCAGGCACAATCTGTGCTCTAGCTTGTCTTTTCATTGGATGAGCAATTGAAAAACTCCCCAAAATCCGCTATAATGGAGAGTTGAAAGGAATGGTAAAATCCAATGTAAACATCATTCTTAGCTACTGAAATAACTAAAAATAGAAAATCAAAGAAAGAGAACTTATGACTATTCAAGAAGAAATTAAGAAACGTCGTACTTTTGCTATCATCTCCCACCCGGACGCCGGGAAAACAACCATCACTGAGCAGTTGCTCTACTTTGGGGGTGAGATTCGTGAGGCTGGTACTGTAAAAGGGAAGAAAACAGGGACTTTTGCCAAGTCTGACTGGATGGATATTGAGAAACAACGTGGGATTTCGGTCACGTCATCTGTTATGCAATTTGACTATGATGGTAAGCGCGTGAACATCCTCGACACACCAGGGCACGAGGACTTCTCAGAAGATACTTATCGGACCTTGATGGCAGTGGATGCTGCGGTCATGGTCGTGGACTCTGCCAAGGGTATCGAGGCCCAAACCAAGAAATTGTTTGAAGTTGTGAAGCACCGTGGCATTCCAGTCTTTACCTTTATGAATAAGCTGGACCGTGACGGTCGTGAGCCACTGGACCTCTTGCAAGAACTAGAAGAAGTCCTAGGTATTGCGAGCTATCCTATGAACTGGCCAATCGGGATGGGGAAAGCCTTTGAAGGCTTGTATGACCTTTATAACCAACGCTTGGAGCTCTATAAAGGGGATGAGCGTTTTGCCAGTCTGGAAGAAGGGGATAAGCTCTTTGGAAGCAATCCTTTCTACGCTCAGGTTAAGGACGATATCGAACTGTTGCAAGAAGCAGGAAATGAATTTTCAGAAGAAGCTATTCTTGCAGGAGAACTGACTCCGGTCTTCTTTGGTTCAGCCCTCACTAACTTTGGGGTGCAGACCTTCCTTGAGACCTTCCTCAAGTTTGCTCCAGAACCACATGGTCACAAGAAAACAGATGGCGAAATTGTGGATCCTTATGACAAGGATTTCTCAGGATTTGTCTTTAAAATCCAAGCCAACATGGACCCTCGTCACCGTGACCGCATTGCCTTTGTCCGTATCGTATCAGGTGAGTTTGAGCGAGGGATGAGTGTCAATCTGCCTCGTACTGGGAAGGGTGCTAAACTATCCAATGTCACTCAGTTTATGGCTGAAAGTCGTGAGAATGTGACCAATGCCGTAGCAGGTGATATCATCGGGGTTTACGATACCGGTACTTATCAGGTTGGAGACACCTTGACGGTTGGAAAAAACAAGTTTGAATTTGAACCACTGCCAACCTTTGCTCCTGAAATTTTCATGAAAGTTTCCGCTAAGAATGTCATGAAACAAAAATCCTTCCACAAGGGGATTGAGCAATTGGTGCAAGAAGGAGCCATTCAGCTTTACAAGAATTACCAAACAGGCGAATACATGCTAGGGGCTGTTGGTCAACTTCAGTTTGAAGTCTTTAAGCACCGCATGGAAGGCGAATATAATGCGGAAGTAGTCATGAGCCCAATGGGTAAAAAGACCGTTCGTTGGATCAAGCCTGAGGACTTGGACGAGCGCATGTCCTCAAGCCGCAATATCTTGGCCAAGGACCGTTTTGACCAACCAGTCTTCCTCTTTGAAAATGACTTTGCCCTTCGCTGGTTTGCGGACAAGTATCCAGACGTAGAGTTGGAGGAGAAGATGTAACTCAGCACCAACAATTGGAACTAAAGCTCCTAATTGTTGGACGCTAGTCGCTATTTGGCGAACTAGCTAACTGCCTTACTAACTACGTTTGGCAAATAGAATCGATTTGCCAAACTCCGTGTCGTAGTGTAAAATCGGCTTACCTAAACGCTTCACTAGAAAAAATCCACGAATATTATCGATTCATGGATTTTTTCGTCGTAACCACGTTTTACAAATGAAATCGATTTGTAAAACTCAGTGTCGTAGATTACGGCTATTAATTAGTATGGCATTTTGCTTAAATGAGTTGTAAGAAAAGTCCACGAATGGTTTTGATTCGTGGATTTTTTCGTTGGAAAGGATAGAAAGTTACCTCGGCTACCGGCCTCATCAGTTCATTTGTGAAACTACCTTTAAATACTCTACTCCTAAAAGTCTGTGGATGCTATTGATTCATGGACTTTTTCTATATTTTGAATAAAAATCAACTCTCTGAGTAATTGCAATTATTTGCTCAAATTTTAAAGTATATAGAAATGGTTAAAAATAAGTAAAATATATTAACAGAATAATTAAATGAAAATTATATTGAAAAAGCAGAAATAAAGTTATTTTTGAAATCATTTTCTTTCTTTAGATGTGTTTTAGATATTGAATTGTCGCTATATTTGGTATATAATAAGAAGATAGTATTTTATAGGTGAATAGATCTTTTTCAAGTTGAGGGGATGAACATGTTTTTTAGACGCCAGAAGGGTGAATATAGAGAAACAGACCGTGTAACTCGGTTCAAATTAATCAAATCAGGGAAGCATTGGCTACGAGCCTCGACTTCCCTTTTTGGCTTATTTAAGGTGATGCGTGGAAGTGCGGATACGAGCCAAGTAAAGACAGAAATGGTTGAAAAGCAAGAAGGTCATAAGTTGACCGGCTTGGATGTCTTGAAAGGAATAGCAGCTACGGGTACGATCTTAGGTGGTTTTGCTGCGACGCAAACGCGTGTTTATGCCAATGATGCAGTCGCTGTTGAAAAGACTGTCGAATCAAAAGATACCCTGGCGACGAGGGATTCAGTAGTGCTGGGGACGACGCAGGATCATCAAGATGTTGCTAGCTTGCCTTTGTCTACCAGTCAAAGCCAGTCATTGTCAGAATTCAATTCGCAAAGCGCCAGTCAATCTGCCTCTACGAGTCAGTCTATCAGTGCCTCAACCTCTTCTAGCGTGAGCCGGTCGATGAGCCAATCTGCTTCTACGAGTCAATCTTTGGCAAACAGTCAAAGTGTAACTGCTAGTTCAAGTGAATCCCTTGGAACACAAAATCAAGCGAATAGTGGTCTGTCAGAGAGAGCTTCAGCTGGTGTTCAAAGTCAGTACCAAGCAAGTGAGTCAGCTCGGGAGACAGTGAAAGAATCACAACCTTCGAAAGAATTAGAAGCAGTTGATTTTTCTACAGAATCCTTACCTCAAAGTCAGTCTGGTCGTGTAAAGAATGAAGGTGTGATGGCTGAATCGAGTCTCACAATGACTTCCCTAGCCTTGACAGAAAAGCAAAGTGAAGAAAAACGGAAGAAATTAGAGGCCTTGTCTGCTGAGATTGGGCAATTTCTAGCTCAAGCACAGGGGCTTCCAAACTCGGATGAGGCAATCACGAAGGCTAGTCTAGCGAAGAATGAGATAGCAGAGGCTTTGAAAGGGGAGGCTTCTGACCTTGTCCCTATCCTACAAAAAGCTACAGAAGCTCGAAATAGCATTGTAAATGCTGTGTTACGTGCCAACTCTGGACTTCGTGACAGCAGAAATGGACAAGCTTTGACCAAATCTCCAAACACTGCTAGCTTCAGAGCTGCTAGGGATACAGAGAAGCCAGAACGAACACGAATTGTTACGAATGAAGGCGCTATAGTTGATGGTCAACTGATTAGAATTTATCGTGAAGAACGTTTCGAAGCGACTTTTGAGTTCACTGATAATAGCGGACGAATTGAGCATGCGAGAGTTGAGCAGTATAATACCGTTGCGACAGATCGTCAAGGGAAGACGGTTGATACTATATTTAGCAGCAACCCTAAAGATAATATTCACTCAATTATAACAACGGTCCCAACTGACAAATTTGCTCAAAAAGGTAATGCGACTTCTAATAATCCATTTAAGGTGACTGCTAGAGGGTCCATAAGTAAGACTATTAAACCAGGTGGCTACTGGACGCGTTATATCTACACATACGACCAAGCAAATAATTATAACGGGAATGATGTAGATATAAATAAAAAATCTGTAACAGAAAATCCTGCGGCTATTCAATTTGTAGCTGTTGAACAAACTGAAAAATATACAGCAACCGCTAAAGGTAATTCATCTCAAACGCTAACTTTGAATTCTGGGAAAACAACCATTTCTGTTGGTGAAGCCAGTCAGTACATCACGAATGCAGCAGGTACTCCAGAACTCCCGACTACAGGAATAACTCCAGGTACTCAGACAACCTATACTTGGAAATCTGGAACTATTACGAATTTGTCTGCTGGTCGGCATACTTTGACTGCAGTGGTAACTTATCCAGATGAAAGTATGGATGAAGTAGAGATTCCGATTGAGGTTCGCCCTCAGACACCTAGAATTGAGGAACGGTTCCTTAACGAAAAAGGTGGTCTCACAAATCAAGCGATTACGGTAGATGGAGTGACTCCAGGTGGGACTGTTACTCTTACAATTGCAGGGGGAACATTCACCAAACAAGCAACGGGGAGCTCGACTAGTGTAACCTTTACTGCAAATGAGTTGAAGAAAGTATATGATCGTAATGGAGGACGACTTCCTAGTGGACCGGTGACTGCAAGTACGACAGTGGATGGTTTGGTTTCAGATACATTTAATGGACAAATCACGCCAAATCAAGCGTCAATTTCAGTAAGTAATAGCCAGTCTGCATCAGCGAGCTCAAGCCAATCTGCATCTGCATCTGCAAGTGCTAGTCAGTCAGCGTCGGCAAGTTCGAGCCAATCTGTATCGGTGAGCTCAAGTCAATCCGCGTCTGTAAGCTCCAGCCAATCCGCTTCAGCGAGTGCGAGTCGATTAGCTTCAGTGAGCGCAAGTGAGTCCGCCTCAGCGATTTCGAGCCAATCAGTATCGGCGAGCTCAAGTCAATCCGCCTCAGCAAGTTCGAGCCAATCCACC